>CABUKD010000004.1 GCA_902492105.1 uncultured Clostridium sp. | reverse complement strand
TAATCGTACAAATTGCATTTACTTTACAGAATTGCTTTTAACTTTTCACTTGACGCAATTGACAAAGAATGCTATAATAGTGCAAACTAATAAAAAAATGTATTTTCAAGATTCACAATATGAAACTTTTTTAGCAACAGTGGAAAAGGAGTCTAATATGAATAAATATTATAGCAATTTAAATAATGAAGTAAAAGAATATTTTAGTATTTTATCACCAGAATTTCCAGAGTGGCTTTTTGAATACATAAATACTCCTGAAATGGAAAGAATAGGGAAGATTAGTATGAGTTGTGGAACTGACTATTCTAAATGTTTCAATATTCAATACTGGTACTCTAACTTAGATCATAGCGTTGGAGTTGCACTTATTATATGGCACTTTACTCACGACAAGAAACAAACATTAGCCGGTTTATTCCATGATATTGCAACCCCTGCATTTAAACATTGCATTGATTTTATGAACGGTGATACTGAAACACAAGAATCTACTGAAGAAAGAACAACCGATATTATTAGAAATTCAAAAAAAATAATGTCATTACTACAAAGAGATGGAATCAAGTTAGAAGAAGTAAATGATTATAAAATCTATCCTATTGCTGATAATGATACGCCAAAATTATCTGCTGATAGATTCGAATACACATTTTCTAGTGGGCTAACCTTTTTTAGAGTTTGGAACTTGGATAAAATAAGAAGAATGTATCATAACGTAGTTGTTACAAAAAACGAGGATGGAACAGATGAATTAGCCTTCAAAGATAAAGAAATATGCGAAGAATATATTCACACGATATCTAAATTATGGCCTGAATGGGTTAGTGATAAAGATAGAACTGTTATGCAATTCTTGGCTGATATGTGTAAATCTATGAATAATTTAGGATTTTTAACAATAGATGATTTATATACTCTGTCTGAACAAGAGATAATCAATAAATTTATAAATTGTGGGAATAGTTATTTGTCAGAAAGTTTTAAAAAATTCCAATTAGCTACTGAAGTTCATAAAAGTGATCATTTAATTAAAGATAAATATTGTGTAAATATTAAAGCTAAAACTAGATATGTAGTACCATTAGTTTTAAATGACGGATATCCTATAAGAATAAATACAATATCTGAAAATGCAAGTAATGAGATAAATGAATACTTAAGATTACCTAAAGGTGGATATTATACATATTTTGATTTTGAATTTACACCTTATGAAAAAGAGAGAACATCATTTTAATAAAAAAACAACTTACAAACTTTTTATAGTCTGTAAGTTGTTCTTTTATGTATGGAGCGAATCAGATACAAGTTACGAACTTTGTTCTCTTTCTGTTAAAATTATATATTAAAACTTATAAGATTTCAATATTTAAATAGTAATATTCTTCTCCAACGGTATAGATTATTTTTTGTTTTAATGATATAATTAGCACAACAAACAAATCGTTAAATAGTAATTTGTCTCGCAGGTTGCAAATTTTAATTTTAAATAGAATGAGTAAATAAATGTATAGGATTTAGAGTGAGTATATTATTTTTGATATACTCATTTTTAATTAAAATAAAGTAAAATTTATTATAGACTTTTATTAATTATGTAAAACACTCAAAATGTTGTATAATATAGTTGTAGTTTTATATTGCGATATTTTAAAGTATAGGGAGGTAATTTATTTGAGAGAGTTATTTGTAAAAAAAGTAATTGATAGGGCTGAAAACTTTTTAGACAATAACCAAAGAAAAACGTTAAAAGAAATACTAACAGAAATATGTTTAAATTACCAAATAGAAATATTAGAGCAAAGCCAAAGAGAAGCAATACAACACAATAATGAAGAATTATTAAATAAATTTATTTCTTCAAAAGAAATTGAAGGATGTTCAACAAGAACTTTAAATTACTACAAGGATAATATAACTAAAATGTTAAAAAAAATAAACTTACCAATTGAAGAAATTACCACAGAAATTCTAAGAGAATATTTAGCTGATTACAAAAATAATTCTAAGGCAGGGATGGTTACAATAGATAATATAAGAAGAACATTATCAAGTTTCTTTGCTTGGTTAGAAAATGAAGATTATATTGTAAAAAGTCCTGTTAGAAGAATACACAAAGTAAAGACCACTAAAAGAGTTAAAGAAACTTTAACTGATGAAAATTTAGAAAAATTAAGAGATACTTGTTCAAATGTAAGAGATTTAGCAATATTAGAACTATTAATATCTACTGGTATGAGAGTAGGAGAACTAACTAAATTAAATATTTCTGATATGGATTTTAAAGAAAGAAGTTGTATAGTTTTAGGAAAAGGAAATACAGAAAGAGAAGTATATTTTAGTGCCAAAAGTAAAATGTACATAGAAAAATATTTGGAGACTAGAACAGATGATAATGAAGCATTGTTTGTATCGTTAATAAAACCATATAATAGATTAGGAATATCAGGAATTGAAATTATTATTAGAAATTTAGGAAAAGAAGCAAATATAAATAAAGTACATCCACATAAGTTTAGAAGAACAATGGCTACTATGGCTATTGATAAAGGTATGCCAATAGAACAAGTACAAAAATTATTAGGACATATAAAAATAGATACAACTATGGAATATGCTATGGTAAATCAAAATAATGTAAAAAATTCACATAGAAAATATATAACTTAAAATTTGATGAATTTTTATGAAATATGCAAGCTATACATTGCATTGATTGGCTATTTACAAAAAAAATTATTTATGCTACAATACTAACTGGAGGTAGAGAAAATGGAACATATATTAAAATTACAACCTAAATACTTCGACTATATTAATAATGGAACAAAGAGAGTAGAATTAAGATTATATGATGAAAAAAGACAAAAAATTAATATAGGAGATACTATAATTTTTCAAAAAGAACCTGAATTAGAAATTACTATGAAAGTAAAAGTTATAGGGCTATTAAGATATAATACATTTGAAGAATTATTTGAAGATTTTGATATAGAAATGTTAGCTGACAAATCAATGACAAAGCAAGAACTATTAAATGTATTAGAAGAATTTTATACACCAGAAAAACAAAAACAATATGGTGTTGTAGGAATACGTATTGAAAGAATATAATAAAAACACACTCAAAAATTCAATAGAATTTAAGAGTGTGTTTTGTTGTGCCTTGACAGATAGAGAATTATTCGGGAAGTTTTCCGTTATAAACCAGCTCGCGAGAAGAGTTGTTATAGTAGCCTTTTCTCATGGTCTGTGTCAATTCCCAATGGTACTTTTTGATGATGTGTTCAAACAATGGGATTTTATAATCCGCAATTGTGATAAGAGGCTTAGTAGTACCAAGGTACTTAAAAGCATAATCTAACATCGTTGTTGCAATATGTTTTCCGCGGTAGCCATCCACTACGAGAAAAGTACAAATTTTACTTTCAGTATCATCCTTTTTCAAAAATGCTACACCAGCTACATTATTATTAATTGCACAAATAACAACTTCGCCAGTACCATCAAATACTCTAGGAATTTCTTTTGACCAATACCACTCAAAATGTTTAGGATAATCTTTACAAATGTAATCCGTAACAGAATAAGCAGCCTGTGCAAATTTACCAAAGAGCTTATGGTTGTTGATAAGAGAGCTTAATGTGTAAATCCTCATATTGTTTGTTTGTTTCCGAAGTTCAAACACATAGACTCCCAAAGCTTCCTTCTCTTCTGGATAAATTTCCTGATACATTTCCAAAGCTTTATACTTAGTAACACCAGGAATTGCCTTAGAGGAATCTTCATTGTCGAGCATGTCTGGGAAATCTTCATAGCGAGTTACACGAACAACTTCAAACTTGATATTAGAATAGTCCTTAAAAGTGATTGTATCACCTTCTCGAACTCTTTTAATATCAGGATATCCAACTCTTACCTCAAGGGTTTTTATCCCTTTGTTGATGAGGTTGTAGTAGTCCCGTTTGATTCTCCAGTTATAGTTTTTAGCCATAACATCAACCGTCCTTTCATAAAGTATATATTCTTAAAACTGCAACATACTGTAAATTACAGTATAACTTTATTATAACATAAATGGTAAAGATTGTAAATGATTATGTACACAAAAATGTTATCAATATAAAGCATAGCGACAAATTACAATTTATCGAATAGATAATTATGGGCTTATCAGAAATGGTAGGCTCTTTTTTTATGCTCAAAATAGAAAGGAGTGATAAAAATTACAATAATATTATTTCTTAACAATCATTTAAAATATTTTTAATTTGATTGATTTGCCTAATAATTAAATTAGAATAATCTCGATATCCGAGAAAATCCATTTGTCGTTTTAATAACGATAAATTTTCAATTATTTTTAATAGTTGTACCCTTTCTTCTTCTAAATTGCTTTTAGTTCCATCATCATTTGCATAATCGTTAATTAATTTTCTAATAAAGTCAGACTGTGATAGTCTGGCTTTATTAGATTTTTCTACTAGCATTCGTTTTTCATCTTCATTTAAAAATACATTAATTTTAATATTTCTTTTTCTCATAATCATTTTTATCCTTTCAAAGTAAGGGTATGGGAATTTCCCATAATAGAATTTGTACGGGAGTACAAATTCAGTGCTGGCTAGTACAAATATTATAGTTTGTACTCACACATTTTTATTATAAGTTAGTTCATTTAAAATATTTTCTTCTGCAATATTTTTGTAGTTATTTATTAGTTTTGTACGTTCTAATTGATTGATTTCTTTACTTTTTTCAGATAGTAATTTGTTTGATTTTTTTAATTGTTCCATTAGGTTATTTAAACTATTTTCACATTCATTACTGACTGAAATAAGATAATTAGTTAGTTCATTTTTCATTAAAAGAGTAATATAAAGTGCCTTGTTAGTTTTTTTCAGATAGTTCAATTTTAGTAATCCATATTTGTTAATTTTTTTGTAATTTTGATTTTTGATAGTTAAATTAGGTAATAAATAATCTCCAACTTTTATATAAGTTAATTTCATTCCCATCTCTCCATTTCTTTATTTAATTTGCTATTTCCATTTTAGTTTTAGGTACTAATATTAAAATGTCTTTTAACTTATTATCTTTAACATAAGGACAACTGATAATACCATCTATATATAAATGCTCTTTGGATTTTGATATAAAATCTCCTAAAAATTCATTAGAATACTTATTATTTTTCATTTTTGTAACTGATAAAATATCATAATCTTGTTCTAAATCTTTTAGTTTTTCTTTGTTAATTTCTTTTTGATATTTAATTCCGGTATTGTTATCAGTCATTATTTTATTAAGATATTTTAAATACTCTTTACTGCTTTTTGTTATAAATTCATCTGTGAATTTTATATCTTTAATTTCAATATTATAATTTTTATCTCTAGTAATTTCTATTTGTGATACAAGTCTATGAATCATATCTCTTTTGACTTCTCGTGATAGTAAATCATATAGAAAAGTAAAGCCGATATTTTTAATACTGGTAAAAATTAAAGTTTCATTTTCTTCTATACAATCTAGTTTTTTTATGAGTTCTACTGTATATTCTTGTGATGAGTTGTCTGGATCAAGACTAATTTTCTTTTTGTTTAATTTATCAATTTCTTTTTTTATAATGTCATTTTTATAATTAATAGTTTCTACATCTAGGTTAGAACTTAGATATAAATCAACTAATCTTTTTTCTTGTAGTTTTAACTTTTCAATAGCTTTTTCTATTTCTTTTACATCATTGCTTTTAGTAGAGTTACAAGTAATAATTTCATTATCCATACAAAGTATAAATATTGTTAATTCTTCTAGTATTTGTTTTAATTTGTTTTCTATTTTTTCAGTATTATAATGAAGTCCAAATCCTTTACAATTATGATTTTTACATCTTAAATGATAATATACTTTTAATTTGCCATTGGGATATTTAAATGATTCTGATGAACTCATAATATTTCTACATATAGGGCATTTTACTAATCCTGAAAATAAATGAATGTATTCTCCATAATTTGAGTGCCTATTTTTAACTAATACATTTCTAGTAACATTCCAAGTAATTTCATCTATAATTGGCTCACAATAGTTTTCAACTCTTAAAATGTCTTGTGGCTTTCTTTTATATTTTCCATATTCAAATATACCAATATAAATAGCATTAGTGAGTATTTTATAAATTCTATCAGATGCCCACTTGCCTTGTTTTAAATAGGCGTTATTATCTTTCATAATCGTTGCTATACTTCTTGTTGAATTGCCTTGTTTGCATAGTTCAAATATATCTTTAACAACTTGTGCTTCAATAGGTTCTACTTCTAAATGACCTGTTTCCTTATTTCTAATATAGCCATAGGGTGCTTTACTAGGGTGTATTTTTTCTAACGCCATTTCTTCCATAGCACGTTTCGTTCTTGCTCCAATTTCTTTTCTTTCTCGTTGTCCAAAGACTAAATTCATACCAAATATCATTTCACCATTAGCAGTAGATACATCATAAGGTTCTAAAATAAGTTCTATTTTAACATCATGTTCTTCACAATAGTTAAGTAGCCAAAAGCCATCATAATTATTTCTTGTAAGTCTATCTACTTTAATGGCAATTAATTTATCAATCTTTTTAGATTTTATATCAGCAAGTAATCTTTGCATTTCTGGTCGCATTAAATCTTTACCAGAATGTCCTGCGTCATTATAAACATCTACAATATTATAATCATTCTTTTTACAATATTCTTTAATCATACGAAGTTGTGAATCAATAGAATAACCGTTATCTCTTTGGTCGTCTGTACTAACTCTTACATAAATACCACATCTCATAAAATATCATCTCCTCACTTGTTTCCTCACTTAAACGCAAAATAACAGACACTAAATTGAAATTTTTTTAATATTTCTTATTAGTTTCCTCATTAAGAAAAGAAAAGTATAGCCTAAACTTTAAAATTATTTAAAATTTGTTTGATTTCTTTGAGATTGTATTTTTGATTATGCTCTTTAATATAAAATGTTTTACTAGATATTTCATTTACTTTGTATTCTAGTATTGTAAGAGTAATAGGATATGTAATCAGATATTCAGTGGGTTCTATAACTTGTAAATTGGTGTGTAGTAGATTTTTAACCTTACCGTTTTTAATTTTGTATTTATAATCCTTAATCACTTCAAGTATTTCCGTATTCGGCTTTAAAGTCTGAATGGTCTTAAATTCAAGCATAAAAAATGTCCTCCTTCCTAGAAAGAGAACATTTAAGTTTCATATATAAAAATAAAAACTTACGAACTTTTTATAGTCCGTAAGTTGTATTCAAATGGAGCGATTACGAAACAGGTATGCGAAAAAATTAAAAACAATGTAATTGCTCACTTTTTATATAATTCGATTTATTGTTTATACTTTAACATAAATTAGAAATATTATCAATACTTTATTTTATAAATAATTAATGAAATCATTTAAAATTCTTGATAATAATAATTATTATTAAATACAAATTCATCTTTTATAATTACATTGCACGTACTTATAATTTTCTTCATAAACTTTATAGAAGAAAGAAAATAACTTGTATCTACTCTAATAGTATCTCCTAAATTTCCTCTTGAAGATACACCTGCCTTCTCAATATAGGTTTCATTTATTATTCCTAAATTATGAACAATTATATCTCTTGTAGCTTTTATCTCATACCATTTATTCCATTCATCATCAGATATATTTATACTTAATGCTTTTCTAAAATATTCAGCTTGACATCTTGGATTCGCATACATAATAGAAATAATTCTGTCTTCAATAATAAAATCAATTATTTCTTCTTTATTATTAGCTAATACTATATTTTTAAGGTCATATTTACTTTTAAAATTTATATCTTTTATAGTTACTAATAAACGTCTATTATCTTTTTGTAAAATTAGTTTTATTAATTGTGTAAAAAAGTCTTCCATTCCTGCAACTAAGTAAGTAAATGTTGAATAATATAAATCTTTATTACAAGCATTTTTTATGATTTCTCGTTTTCGTTTTATTGGTTGATTTTTTCCGTATTCAAGCTGATTTAAATCTATTTTTTTCATAGAAGCAATGCATAAATTCACCCACCATCTAACATTGCTAAAGAACATATTTTTCTCTGTACATAATGTATTAATATCATCTTTAAAAGTACATAGTTTATATAATCTAGATATAATCTCACTGTTACATATTATACGATTGTATTCTAAAGTAGAATTATTAAATTGAGAATGAAACAAGCGAGTAATTAGTTTTTCATATTCCTTTACAGGATTAATAATATAGGAATATCCTTTTTCAAAATCTTGCATTAGTAGAATACAAAAATCTAATTCATTTATTCTTCTATACCTTTCTAAAGTATCACATATTAAATTGAAATTTTCTTCAATAATCGTCTGGCAATTTATTGTTTGAATACATATAACACCTATATATAGATTTTCAAACGTATTGTTAATCTTCACTAAATGTTTTTCTAATTTATTGTATAATACATCTTTAAAATTATTAATTGCAAAAATATTGTTGATATTATCTTTTAAAAAAACATCTTCATAAATTTCTTTTAAATATTGTGCCATTTCTAAATCTATAACTTTTGTATTTTTTGATCTTAAATTTACCGTTTGATAAACAATACCATAGTATAATAATATTGCACTTTGTTTAGAAGGCTTAATATTATTATTCAAAAATTCTTTGGCTATGATACTAGAAATACATCCACATTTTATATATTTTATTGAAATATTATCTTCTATTATTTTTTCAACATCTTTATTAGTTACAATTTTATTTATATTGTAATTATCTATATTATTTTCATTAAAATATTTTTGAGAAAATCCTACTAATATTGTCTTTTTATTAGAAATACTAGAATTGTTTATATTTATATTAAAATTTTTACAAATTTTCTCGAATTCATATGGTTGATGTTTTATATTGTATCCTGTTGGAATGTGTAATTTATTTAATAGCTCTGCATATCCAAATAAGCTACAACAAATATCAATGCTTTCTTCTTTTCCACTAATTAGTATATTTTCTATTTTCATAAATCCTCCACGTATAATAAATTTAATTTACATTTTTCAAAGTCATATTTCTACTATATAATAGAATATTTTTACAAAATTTTCAAATAGTATTGATTGTAGAACTTATGTTTGGTATAATGATAAAAATTAATTGTTATATTATTTCAAAGAGGAGGTCAAGATATGGCAGAATTAAGTGTTTTAAATCAAAAGATATCTTATATAAAAATCGAAAATGAAGATTACATATCTATTACTGATATGTTAAAGTCTAAAGATGGTGATTTTTTTGTTTCAGATTGGTTAAGAAACAGGAATACTATTGAATTTTTAGGAATTTGGGAAGAAATTCACAATCTTAATTTTAATTATGGCGAATTCGCCATAATTAAAAGTCAAGCAGGTTTAAATAGTTATAAAATTAGTGTTAAAGAGTGGACTGAAAAAACAAATGCAATTGGAATAATTTCAAAGGCTGGAAGATATGGTGGAACTTATGCTCATAAGGATATTGCTTTTGAATTTGGAATGTGGATTAGCCCAAAATTCAAATTATTATTAATAAAAGAATTCGAAAGACTAAAAGCAGAAGAACAAAAACAAATAGGATGGAATGCAAAACGAGAACTTTCAAAAATAAATTATAAAATACATACTGACGCAATAAAAAACAATTTAATTCCTAAAGAATTAAACAAAAATCAAATAAATTTTGTTTATGCAGAAGAAGCTGATGTTTTAAATATGGCACTATTCGGTATGACTGCAAAAGAATGGCGTACCAATAATCTTAATTTAAATGGAAACATAAGAAATTATGCGACTATGAATGAATTGATATGTTTAGCAAATTTAGAAAATTTAAATTCGGTTTTTATAAAAGAAGGGTTAAAACAATCTGAAAGACTTGAAAAATTAAATAAAATTGCTATATCTCAAATGCAAATTTTGAACGATACAGATGTTAAATATTTAAAATAATATATAATTAAATTATAGTCTTAATAGTATAATTAAACCACAGTAAACTTTTGATTAATTTATATAAACAAATTTGATATCATTAAAGTCATTTTTTTATATTATAAATTCAATAAAATATATTTAAAATATTTTTATGAGGTATTGATATGAATTTTGATGAAATAGTTGATACTAGACGTTCTGCTAGATTATTTACAAATGATGAAGTTTCTGAAAAACAATTGGAAAAGATTTTATCAAGTGGAAGTCTAGCACCTTCTGCAAGAAATAGGCAACCTTGGAAATTTTATATTTTAAACGATAAACAAAAAGATGATATTATGAATATGCTTTTCGAATGGGATAAACAAAATCTAAAAGAAAGAACCAGTGTAAAAGGCTCAGCAGAGCAAATACGTACAGCCAATAAAATGATAATGATTTATAGTGACGGGTATAAATCTAAATCTAAAAATGAGAATTATAAAAAACCTGATTATATATCTTTAGGATGTGCAATAGAAAATATGAGCTTACAAGCTGTAAATTTAGGTTTGGGTAGTTGCATTTTATGTGATACGTTATATATAGAAAATGAAATTGATAAATATCTAGGAATTAAAGATTTTGAACAAATATGTGGATTTATTATTGGTAATCCAATATATAACTATCCACCAAAAATAAAAAAAGACTTAAAAGATTTACTATTAAATTAACAAACACAAAACAGATGGCAAGAGCCATCTGCTTTGCATTGCGGAATTTTATTTCTTGTCGCATTCACACCTTGTTGTCCAAATTTCATCAAGTATCTTCTTGCGATAGTGAGGATTACAGTTACAATAAAAATCAACATAGAATTTCATCAATCGCTCTCTACATTTATCACATGTTTTAGGAAATTGCATAATACCTTTTGTGAAAGTATTTTCTCTGTTTCCCCACCATGCAATAGTAAACTTGTCCAAATATTCTTCAGGAATTCTATGAAGAAGTTCAACAAATTCCCAAGATGAAATTTGGTCATAAACACCAATATCTTGCCAATGCTTTAACATTGTATTCTTCTTGATGTTTATTGGAAATAGTACTGCAATAGTTCCTTTAGGCATCTTACCATAGATAAATTCGAGAGAATTTAAACAGTCTTGAATTTGTTCTTCGCGAGTCAAGAATGGAGCACCTAAAAGTACATTGATTTGGAGACCAATTTTGTATTTTTTACACAATCTTGTTACTTCAAGGTACTTTTCCATATCTATATCTTTATTATAGATTGCTCTAACATCTTCATCAGCTGATTCAAATCCCATCTCAAACTGTATTTCCTGTTCTTCACCAAGAATTCTTCTTATGTCCTGAAGTTTCTTCTCTGTGATTGTATTATAATGAGTTTCCATTGTAATTACAGGAATGTTCCTATTGGATACAAAATGTAATATCTCAAGAAATAAATCATAGGGAATTTCCCTTTCAGAAAGAAAAGAGCCATTTGACTCGAGTTCCAACTCAACTATATCAAAATCTTCAAGTTTTATTTTTTGAAGTTCTGGTTTGACCATTTCTAACGTAAGATTGTAGTCAAAGCCATAATTGCAAAAAGTACAAGCATTTTCGCATCCACAAGACATAAAAAGCAATTGATAAGTTTTATTTTCTACCCGAACCAGAGATACTACTGGTGTTCCTGCTTCAGTTCTGATATTTTTCCGCATTTTCCAGATTTCACGAGTTAAATATTCATTCATCTCATAACCTCCTAGTTAATTCAAATTGAGATAACATTCTACATATTTATTGTATCTCTTTTCAAAATAAAACAAGTGACCTTTTTAACACTAAAAAAATCACTTGTTTTATTTATTTTATTGGAATATATAATTTTAATTTGTTGTTCGGTAAATATTCTTCAATATCTGGTAAATCTTCTAATTCACATTCAATATTAGGAATAATTGTCCTATATATTTTTTTGCAAAATTCATACAATGAAGTAGAATTTATATAATCACATTCGAAAACTAAATAATTACTAGGTTTTAAATTTAATTCTATTGCATTTTCAAACGTTTCTGTAGAGGCTATATAATATATTGCTTCGTCTATACTACAAGTTTTATCATATTCTAATAAACCATATTCTTTTTTCCCTTTTATATACTTATAATTCTCTTTCCAAAATATAGGAGCTTCATTATGGCAGTTCTTGATTGTTGTTTTCATGTAAATAGCATATAAGTTAAATTTTATATTTTTTTCTATATGATAATGAAATTCATCTGTCACATTTTCATTTATTAGCTCATATTGCGAAAAGAATTTTATATTATTTTTATTATTATTTATCTCACTTGGAATAAAGCCCATCATAGATTTAAAAGCTCTAGAAAAAGCTTGTGAAGATTCATAATTGTATTTTACCGCAATGTCAATTATTTTTTCTTTCCCTTCAAGTAAATCTAAAGCAGACATACTTAATCTTCTTTTTCTTATATAATCAGCTAGGGTATAATTAGTTACAAATAAAAATATTCTATGCATTGTATATTCATTAACACCAAGTATTTGAGATAGTTTTTTATAACTAATTTCTTCACAAAGATTATCTTCTATATAATTAATTAAATCATTAAATCTTTCATTGCTTTGTTTATTCATATATTTTCCTCGATTTCTTATAAAACTAAAATTAGTATAACATTTTTTCTATAAAATTACAAATTACTAAAAAATCTATTGTATATTATTAAACAAATACAATGCAACTTTATTTCTTCCACTTTATTCTGTTTCCATTATTTTAGCCATTGTAAACATTACAATTTTATATTTAGCAAAATTTATTAAAGTAGCCCTATATTCTTCATCAATTTCTTTTAGCATAATATTAAATTTCTCATACATTTCAGCTCTATTATATAAAATATTAGCCCAATCACTTGTAGTTAAGCATATTCCTAACCTTAATTTATCTTTTATATCCATATCTTTAATTATATCTATTACATTTTTAACTTTATCTTTTTCCATAAGTTTAGCTCCTTTACTTTAATTCAAAATTATTTTTGTTTTTAGTTTTAATTTGTTCAATATCTTCTTTAGGTTTTACTTTTCTTCTAATATCATTTGCTATCTCATTTTCATCATCAGTAAATATACCATTTTTATATAAGTCATCACTAACAATTTTATAGTTTTCATCTTTATTATAGCAAATTCTTTTATGAAAATGCCCCATAATACTATACCAAAAGTCTTTAAACTTGTGCAATTCCTGTTTTATCTTTTCTTTTTCATTTCGTAATTTATCTATAACTTTGTCTTTAGCTGATAATTCTCCTTTTAAGTTATCTATTTCATCATTTTTTTGTTCTAATTGATATTTTAGAGAATTGTTTTCTTGTTTTATTTCAAAAGAACTGTGTTCAAAATCTTTAATTGCCATATTTAAGTCATTTACGTTTCTAACAACTTTAGTAGTATTTTTTACATCTTCAGTATAATTTTTTATTATTTGCACATTTTCGATTGAAATAAGCATATTATTTTTATTTAGTTTTGATGGTTTTAAATTATCTAATATAGAATTTATATATTTTGTCGTATTATCTAATTTTTTAGTTTGTTTATTTGCTTCAGCAAGTTTTTTCTCTTTGTTTTCAAGTTGCTTTTTAATTTGTCTATAATCGCTCATATCTTTAACATTTATATCTTGATTTCTACCTTTTTGTTTATCTTTAAGTTTGAAATCCATATCATAGAACTTGTTAAAAGACTTAATGCAAGACATTCTCATTTTATCTTGTATTTCAGTTAGTGACGTTTTGGTAAATACTTGTGATTTTCCAACTTGCTTTTTCATTCCTCTTTTGCAATTTTCAATTACTGGAACACCAACAACGTGCATGTGGGGAGAGGTTTCATCAAAATGTATTGTTGCATTTGCTATTTTAAATGTTGGTACAATATTAATTAAATCTTTTACTTGCTCATTATATACATCAATCATTTTAAATCTATATTTGTCATCTTTATCATTCCAAAAATCCATATCTCCAAGTTCAATTATAATCTCACAAGCTACATCATTTTGAGATTCGCAAATTTTTTCAAAGTAATTAGTTATCTTTCTATCATTTCTAGTTTGCTTATTATATTCTAGTTTGGCTTCTTCAAATTCTTGTAAATATAAATCTTGCACATCAGTTAGAATATTATCTGTACCATAGATTACTCTAATTAGTTCTCTTTGATTATCATAATCTCGTAAATTGTGTTTATTTACTCTAGATAAATCATTTACATTTTGAATTGCATTATTTGCTAAAGAAGTAGAACCAGATACATTTTCTTTTGCAACCTTCTTTGATAACTTACTCTTATTTTTATCACTACCTAAGTGAAATGAATATGCTAATTCTTGGTTCATCTTTTTTTCCTCCTTTAGAATTTGCTTCGGAGCAGAGGACTTTGACCTTGTCATAAGTCCTAACCCCCTATGAGTTATGACGTACCATCATAACTCGGGGGCTCTGCGAGGCAATAAATTTTCTCCCACAGGGATAAAATTTATTCAAATTACCTCACACAAAATTTATATTGCTAATGCAAATATAAATTTGTATTCGTTAATTTGCTTGTTGCAACATAGACTTCAATTAGTGTAATAGTTGCAACAATTATTTATGCTGTTTCTTTGCAGTAGTATGAGTAACAAGTCCTAGTCGCAATTTTCCCTCTGGTTTAGCCAAGAAGTTTTTATATTGTTTTATTGCTACCATTCTAATTACTTTTTGATTTTTCTTTAACTTAAATTCTATATGTCTATCTCTAATCATTGCAACTTTGGACTTATTATCGTAGTTTTCGTCTATTTTATCATCGTGAAAATAATATTCTCCCAAGTCCATATAGTTTATATCTAATTCTTTTTTCAATGTACTTAAATAATCTTGTAATTGTTCGTTATTCATATTTACACTAATCCTAGTATCTTCAAGTTTTCCTCCTCTTTCCAGCATAGTAGGAAAATCCACAACACCTTTATCATACAACTTGTCTATCTGCTCGACAAAGCTACTTCTAAAATTGATTTTATCTATAGCAAAATTGTCGTCTTTATCTTTCTTTAGTGTAGCTGTTTCAATAAATTTAGATATAAAAGATTGTTTTTCTTCTTTACTTTTCATAGTCCATAGTTTTAGTAAAACATCTTTATACATCTGATGTTCAGTTAATTTTTCTCTTTCTATATCTCTTTCAGCAAGTAGATTTTGTGGGTTATAAGTTTCTTTATCAAAATCTAAAGAGTCTATTCTCTTGTTTTCTAAATCTGCTAATTTCTTTTCTATTAGTTTATAATCTTCTGCAAAATCTTCTTCTTTTACAATGCCAGAAAGATAGACTTTCTTAATTCTTTCTTTTTGTTGTTCTAATTTTTTGATTTCTTTTTCAATTTCTTTAGTTTCATTATCTTTCTTTTCAGCAAGTATAGGGTGGAAATATTTTTTAACATGGAAATCATACTCAACTAAGTCTAAAATAAAATCAATTAAACAATCTTCAATTTCAGCTTCATTATAATACAAATTGCAGTTATCACAGAAATAATACATATATTTAGCTTTCTTACCACCTGCACCTTTACAAGTCATAATTTTTCCGACAAGTAGGACATACAAGTTTTTGAAAGAAGATATAAACTCTATTTCTACAATAAGACCTTTGATTTTTTTCTTTTTGTTTTTGAACTTCTTCCCACATAGCTCTTGTTATAATAGGAGGGACAACATCTACAAATAATTCAGTTTCTTTATCTGTATCATATTTATATCTTTCATAATCTCCCATATATATTTTATTATTTATAATTCTATCAATAGTAGAGTCACACCATTTTTTATTGTTAGGAGATAGGACTCTTTCTTCATTTAGAATATTAGATATTGCTTGATAACTTTTACCTTCTAAATACAATTCAAATATTCTTAAAACAACATCTTTTGTTGCAACATCTACTTTTAATGTTTTATCAGTATCTCTATAATAACCTAATGGAACTTTGCCAGGAATATGACCTGCTTTTATTGCACCATTTAAGCCGAATTTTGTTCTTTCTGATACTATTTCAATTTCTAATTGAGAAAGTACAGTTAACATTCTAACAAAGAAACGACCATTTGCAGTAGAAGTATTAACATCATCTCTATCACAAATCAAATAGCAATGATATTGTTCAAGAGTACTTATTAAAACTTCTAAATCTCTTACAGAACGAGTTACTCTATCGAGTTTATAAGCAACAATATAATTTAATTTACCTGCTTTCATATCTTCTAGCATTTGTTGAAATGCTGGTCTATCTTTCATATTTTTTGCTGATATTCCTGCATCTTTATAAACTTTAAATATCTCAAAGTCTTTATATTTACATAGTTGTCTTAATTTTTCTTCTTGTTCTCCCAAAGAAAAACCTTCTCGAGCTTGATCTTCGGTACTTACTCTAATATAAATACCTGCAATTTTCTTTTCAACGCTTTCCATTTAAAACCTCCTAAAAACAAACAAAGTGCTAGTATGATAACTAACACTCAAAACAAACTTTATTATTTACTTGTAATACAACTTGCTGAACATAAAGAAAACTTCTAGTATTAGTTACCATTGATAAAATCTCTTAACTTTGAGAGTGGATATTTGTTTGCTAAATTACCGATGTAAAAATATTCGTGTTCATTAAAGAATAAATATAGCTTATCTTTAATAACAGCAGTATGTGGTTCTACATAAGCAAGATTAGTTTTTTCTACCATTCTCAAATTACCATTCTTTATCTTTGGTTCACAATTACTAAAAGTGCAAGCCCATTCAATTTTAGAATGTAATTCTTTACTCATTGTTATTTCTCTTTTAACTGTAGATATCATATCACAAAAACCTCCTTTTTTCAATATTTTGAGGCTATCTTTTACTTTTTTTACCAATTTTGATAATTAAAAGAAAAAAATAAGCCGACTAAATCGACTTATATATTGTGAAATGATATTCACTTTTGTTTTCTTCAAACTCGCTTATATCAATAATTATAAGTGGTTCGACGAAAACGCATTATGGAGCGGGTAGCGAGAATCGAACTCGCGCGACCAGGTCGGAAGCATGGCATTCTGCCACTAAATTATACCCGCTAATTTTAGTATAGATAGTATAGATAGTTTAGAATGTATAACAATTAGAATATTGAACAAACAGAAAGTTGTCAAAATTCTCCGTCCCCATTGACACAAATGACAATTATAACTGGATTTTTTGTTCAATTCCTTCTAAAATAGCAGGTAAAATTTGCTTCTTCCTAGAAATAACTCCTTTTAAAACGGTTGTATTACCAATTAATTTTATGTGAAAAGCTCTTTCAAAAATATCAGTTCTATTTCCTAAAACAATTACTTTAGAATTAGCTTCCAAAATATCAGTTACTACAAAAACAAATAAATCAATATTTTCTTTTTGAATTCTATTTTCTATTGCTTTTTCAAGTTCTGGTTTTCTTTTAAATACTTCATCCAAATTAGAGCTATTAATCTGTGAAATAGTAATTTTCAAATCATTATGTTGAAAATCTTTAGAATCAATACAAATAATTTGTTCAGGAGTACTATCACTAATATCAGTTCCGGCTTCTAATAATTTATAACCATAATCATATAAATCAATACCAGCAATCTTTGCTAATTTTTCTGCAGTAATTCTATCTTGCTCTGTACAAGTAGGAGAACGAAACATTAAAGTGTCAGATATAATAGCACTAAGCATCATTCCGGCAATTCTAGGAGTAATTACTACATCTTCTTGTTTGTATAGTTTATATAATATAGTAGAAGCACAGCCAACTGGTTCTGCAATACAATATACAGGTTCAGATGTATGTAGGTTTAGCCTGTGATGGTCTACTACCATTTGAATATGGGCATTTTCTATTCCATTTACACTTTGTGAAAATTCGTTGTTATCTACCATAATTACGTTAGCATGATCTTCTAATTTTGATAAAAGTGCAGGTTGATCAACATTGAAAGTTTTTAATGCATAATTTGTTTCTTTATTAATATTACCTAAACGATAACTTTCTGCATATTTTCCCATTTCTGTTTGTAAGTTAGCCATGGAAATTGCAGAAGCGATAGAATCTGTATCTGGATTTGTATGTCCGAAAACGAAAGTTTTATCAGTCATAAAAAAATCCCCCTTTATTTCTTGATTACCTCTAACTAATATAGTATACCACAAATTACATAACATGTCAACAAATGTCAAAATTACTCTAAGATTCCTTTAATTTTGAAAAATATTATGTATTTTTTTTATTACGTCCAAAAACTGTGAAGAGACAATGCAATTATAAAGCAAAAAAGCAAAGTGACAAAATATTTTAAAAACAATTGACTTTTATACTATTATATCATATAGTATGGTTGATTTGTGATTAAATTATGTATTTAACAAAAAATAAAATGAAAGGGGCTTTTTATGGGACTAATTGTAAAAAATGTAGACAAAAGTTTTGGTACGAAAAAAGTAGTAGACAGTATAAATTTTGAAATACAAAAGCCAGGCGTATATGGACTTTTAGGAACAAATGGCGCAGGAAAAACTACTACAATTCGTATGATTTTAGGAATTTTGAAAAAAGATAGTGGAGAAATTACATGGAATGGAAAAGAAGTACAAAGAAAACATGTAAATTTTGGCTATTTACCAGAAGAAAGAGGTGTTTATCCAAAAACAAAAATACATGACCAATTAATGTATTTTGCAAGACTAAAAGGAATGGACAAGCAAAAAGCAGAAGAGCGAATGAAATATTGGATGAAAAAATTAGAAATAGACCAATATTTAGAAATGACACCAGAAAAATTATCAAAAGGAAATCAGCAAAAAGTACAGTTTGTAACAGCAATTTTGCATGATCCAGAGTTATTAGTCTTAGATGAACCATTTAGTGGATTAGACCCAGTAAACACAGAACTTTTAAAAAATGTAATTATCGAATTGATTCAAAAAGGAACTTATATAATTATGTCTAGCCATCAAATGTATTCTATAGAAGAATTTGCATCAGATGTCTTAATTTTAAATAAAGGAAAAACTGTATTACAAGGAAACTTAAAAGAAATTAAAGAACAATATGCAGCCAATAAGCTTGCACTAAGTACTGTAGAAAATGTGGATGATTTAATAAAAGAAGCGGGACTAAAAATTTATCATAGTAAAAATAATGAATACACTATTGAAATTGCAAACGAAGCAGATGGTTACCGTTTATTTGATTTATTGGCTAATAAACATATAAAAGTAGAAAAATTTGAAATTATGAAACCTAGTTTACATGATATCTTTATAGAAAAGGTAGGTGAAGACAAATGAAAGATTTATGGATTGTAGCTTCTTATACCATAAAGGACATGCTAAAAAAGAAAACTTTTTTAGTTTCTAATTTAGTTATTCTATTAATTATTATTGTTGGTTTTAATATTCCAAATATTATGAATGCTATTACTTCTGGTTCAGAAGAAGGAGAAGTAGTAGAGAGCAAAACACAAGAATTAATAGTGGATGCAGAAAATATTTTTGAAGGAACTTTAGAGCAATTAAATACAAACGAAAATCATGTATTTTTGATTGAAAATAGAGAAGTAAGTAAAGAAGAAATAGCTAAAAAAATAGAAGATAATGAAATAGAAGATGCTATTGTAATTACTAGAGAAAATGGACAAATCAAGTTAACCTATATTGTAGAAGATATGACCATGATGGATGGAGTACCAGAAAGTATGCAAAATACTTTTGAAGAACTTTATACCAATTTACAATTATCAAAATTAAATTTAACACAAGAACAACTTGCAAGTTTAGAGCCTAATTTTACTTATTCATTAGAACAAACAAATGAACAAGAAGTAAAAGGAAATGTACTTGCCATTATGCTATTATCCATAGTACTATTTTATGCAATTTATTTTTGTGCATACCAAGTGTCTAGTTCTATTACAACAGAAAAAACATCCAAAATTATGGAAACCTTGGTTACTTCTACTAAACCTAGAACCATTGTACTGGGAAAAACAATAGGTATTGGAATAGTAGGATTCTTACAAGTTGCTGTTATTGTAGCAGTTGCCTTAATTTGTGCATATTTTTGCCTACCAGAAGGAGTTCTAGAAAGTGTGTTAGATGTATCACAAATAACACCAACACTTGGAATATTTACCGTAATCTACTTTATTTTAGGTTATGCAACCTATGCTTTACTATATGCTCTAACAGGTTCAACCGTAAGCAAACCAGAAGATGTACAAACTGCTAATGGACCAGTAGCAATTGTAGCAGTAATAGGATTTTATTTATCTTACTTTACTATGATGAACCCAACCAGTGACTTAAATGTATTTGCCTCCATATTCCCATTTTCATCACCATTCTGCATGCCATTTAGAATAATGATGGGAATTGCAACACCTACCCAAATTGCTATATCAATAGCAGTACTATTAGTAACTATTTTAATTGTAGCAAACGTATCTATTAAAATTTACTCTAATGCGATTTTAAACTATGGAAGCAGAGTAAGCTTAAAAGATATGATTAGAATGTATAGAAATAAAGATGATAATAATAGTTAGTAATAGGTAGAAATGCGAATAGAAAAAATGATAAAAAGATTATATGAAAAATGAAAAAAATATTGTCAAAAGGAAAAGATAATGTTATCATAAGAATGTATTTAGTATCTATATATAGTAAATATAGAAATAAATACAATCGATGCAAAAGAGGGAAAAGAAATACTATAATGCTATAGAATAGATATTAAATGCAAAGAAAAAATAAAAAAATTAGCTTATGGTATAAAACAAAAAAAGAAGGATAAACTCTAAAGAAAGTTAAAAAAATATAACTAAAAAGAACTTTAGAGAAAAAATCAAAAGAGGAGGAAAATAGAAAATGACAAGATTAAATAGATTAAAAAGTAGTCAAGGTATCACCCTCATCGCATTGGTTGTAACCATTGTAATTTTATTAATTCTATCAGGAGTAACAATCAATATGTTACTAGGAGAAGATGGAATAATAAGAACAGCGCAAGAAGCCAAAAACACATGGGAGGGTGCAGTTGCAAATGAGCAACAAGAAATTCAAAATTTAGTAAATGAATTAAATAGCATAATGAATGGCGGAGAAGATGAAACACCGACAGACCCAGAAGAGATAGTAGATATCACAACAGTAACAGAAATCGTACAAAAAGAGGAAGGACAAAAGGCAAAAGATACCTATGGAAATGTAGTAGTTGTACCAAAAGGATTCAAAGTAGTAACTAGTGAAGCAACAACCGTACCAGAAGGAATTGTAATAGAAGACGGAACAGGCACAGAAACAACCACAGGTAACCAATTTGTATGGATACCGGTAGGAACAGTACATAAAGATAATAATCCGGAAAATGATGTAACGATAAAACTTGGAAGATATACATTTGATGAAACAAATGGAAACCCAACAATACAACAGGCAGCATTTGCAGGAGATAACCCAAGTAATCAAGAACAAAACTACGAAGATGAAGTTACAATACCAAGATATTATCAAGAATTAACAACCTATAGAGCAGGAACAGTAGATAATAGTAATCATCTAAACGATTTAAATGCCACTGCTAAAAATTTAGCAGGCTTTGTGCAAAGTGTAGCAGATAATGGAGGATATTATATAGCAAGGTATGAGGCAAGTTATGAAAGCGGAAGTAGTACAGCAGATTGGAAGCCATTATCAAAAGTATCGACAGGAACACCAAGGACAAGTAGTAGTACACCATTAACACAAGGAATGTTATGGAACTATGTAACACAATTAGATGCCTCAAAGATATGCCAGAATATGTATCAGGCAGGAGATACAACAGTAGGAGTAGAAAGTGATTTAACAAATAGTTATGCATGGGATACAGCAATTGTATTTATTCAAAGTATGAATGAAGCAAATAGTAATTATGCAAATGCAGGAAAAGATCAAACAGGAAATAGCAGTTTAATGAATACAGGAGAAACAGGAGATGAAGTATGTAACATATTTGATATGGCAGCAAATGTAGGAGAATGGACTACAGAATATTCCGCGTACACGTCTAGCAGTAATGCTTACGCTTGCACTAACAGAGGAGGCAATTACGACGACAGCAACTACTACACGGCTTACAGGTACGACAGCGGTGCGACCAGCAGCAACAACCTCATTGGTTTCCGCGTGGCACTTTATATAAAGTAGCACTGGTCACTGGTAGTGGTAATTAGTTTTAAGAAGAAAAATTAGGAAGTCGTAGAGAACATAAAGAACCGACTTCTAGCGAATCGAAGATACGCGAAGAAGTGGAAAATTTTAGGATACCTGCGCTTTGAAAAAGCGTAAGGTAGGCTAAAATTTTCCACTAGCGTGGCGCCACTAGCGTGGCGCCACTAGCGTGGCGCCACTAGCGTGGCGCCATTACTGCATTTGCGGGTTTTCTCGCAAATACAGTAATGGCGTGACAAAGAAAGGTGGCAAAAATATGAGTTTTAGTAATATGTTAGAAATATTGCAAGAAAAAAATAAAAATTCTATCGTACTAATAAAAGCAGGTATTTTCTATATAGCAACAGGAGCAGATGCAGTATTTCTTGGTCAAGAATTAAAATTAAAATGTGTATGTTTTAAAAATCAAATATGTAAAATAGGAATTCCAGAAAATAGAATAGAGCATTATTTAAGAAAATTAGAAATTATGGGAATAGCATATATTGTGTATGACTTTGATCATCAAAAAGAAGAGATTATTACAAAATATCAAAATGGTGGAAAATATCATAAAGAAAAAAGAAGTAATAAAAATTGTTTAATTTGTAAAGGTATCAGATGCTATGAAGAAGATAAATATTTAAATGCTATTCACAAATATTTACAAGATGAAAATAATAAATGAATGAATTAAAAAAGCAAGTAAATAATGAACAATTAAAACTGATACCAAAAATAGAAGAATATATACAATATATGTTAGAAGTACTTTTAAAAATTCCCAGAGTAGAAAAGTTTAATATTGGCAATGAATATAAAAAGTCCATTTACAAAATGCTAGAACATGCTATGTATATTAGTAAAATAACTGAAAATAAAAGATTAGATTATTTAAATAAAATAGATGCAAAATTAAATTGTCAAAGAATTTATTTAAGAATTATGTACAAAAACAAATGGATAGATGAAAGAAAATTTAAAATAGCAATTAGTAAAATAGCAGAAATAGGGAAAATTGTTGGAGGATTAATCAAATATTATGCCAAAAACAATTAGAAATGAATACGATAAAAAGTTAAGCTATGACAATTTAATGAGAGCCCATAACTTAAGTAAAAAAGGAAAAGGCTATAGAAAAGAATTAATTTTATTTAACTTAAAACAAGAAGAATATATTATGTGGCTATATGAGAAGTTAAAAACAGGAAAATATAAGCATGGAGGATATACCGTATTTTATATTACAGAACCAAAACAAAGAAGAATAGAAAAAAGCAGATATATAGATAGAATAGTACATAGATGGGTAGTAGATAATTTTTTAGAACCATATTTTGTACCAACATTTATTTCTACAAGTTATGCTTGTTTACAGAAAAGAGGAATGCATAAAGCATGCCTAGACGTTCAAAAAGCAATGAAGCATTTAAGCAGAACATGGAAAAACTACTGTATTTTAAAAATGGATATAGCAAAATATTTTGAAAATATCAATAAAGATATTTTGTATAACATATTAAAAAGAAAAATACAGGATAAAAAATTATTATGGTTATTAGAAAAAATTATTTACTCTAATGAAGGAAAATGTGGGTTAGCAATAGGAAACTATACATCACAAATGTTTGCCAATATCTATTTAAATGAAGTAGACCAATATGCAAAACATAAACTACACTGCAAGTATTATTTTAGATACTTAGATGATACTGTTATTTTACTAAAAACAAAAGAAGAAGCAAAACAAGTAAAAGGACAAATAGAAACCTTTTTGAAGCAAAAATTAGGATTACAATTAAATAAAAAAACACAAATATTTAAAAGCAAACAAGGAGTTAATTTTTGTGGATACAAGATTAATGAATATAGGCTAAAAATACGAGATAGAGGAAAAAGAAAACTAAAGAAAAAAATAAAGGAAATGAAGTATAAAATTAAAACAAAACAAATTAGTAGTAATGAAGCTAAAAAGTATTTAAGTGGACATATGGGTTATATAAAATATGGCAATGTAAAAAATTTAACAACAAAGCTATTTTACATAGAAAATGATGAATAAGTCAGAAAATTCAAACAAAAAAGATAATTCTAAATTTGTTAAAAAATGAAAATAGAAAGAATAAGAAATAGGGATAAATGATAATTCCACGAACACGAATAGCAGTAATGCGAACCCTTGCACTAACAGAGGAGGCAATTACAACAACAGCAACAACTACACGGCTAACAGGAACAACAACAATGCGACCAACAGCAACAACAACATTGGTTTCCGCGTGGCACTCTAATACAAAATCCAGATAATATATTTTAAGGAATACATTCAGTGATAGTATTAGTATTAAAGAAATTTATTCCTTCCTGAATGGCATATGGATTGGTACTTTAAAGTATATAGAAATAACTATATTAAAGTAAGTACTACAACTATGCTAAAAAGGTAAAAATGAATCAGTAAAAACAATATTAGTAGGTTTTGGTAATTTATT
The DNA here is from genome assembly GCA_902492105.1 of uncultured Clostridium sp. Lineage (GTDB taxonomy): Bacteria > Bacillota > Clostridia > TANB77 > CAG-508 > CAG-273. The sequence goes on along the minus strand of CABUKD010000004.1, from coordinate 47,118 downwards.
GATTGCTATATATTAAAAAACTAGAAATAAAGAACTAAAATAGAATATATTGTTTTTACGAATTAAATAATGGAAATATTATATAAAATGATAAATAGATGTTATATTAGTGGAAAAATAGTAAATAAAATAGACTTAAAGTTTATTTATAATGAACAAACGAAAAGCATTGGTAAAAAACATACGTCAGTGATAGAGTTAGATATAGAATTAGATATTCCAAAAAGTAAGCAAAATGAGAAAAGTAATATCATAAAAGAAAATAGTAAAAACGATAAAAATATTATAAAAGCAATAGCATATGATGAAATAGCAGATAATATCTACCAAAACTTACAACAAGGAAATTATATTTGTATAGAAGGAAAAATGAGAGAAAATAAGGTAGAAATTATAACTTTACTATAATAAATAAAATTTTTAAGAAACCAAAAATAAAAGTTATGAAAGGAGAGTTTGTATCATACATATACTTTTCTGTGCTAAGTATTGATACAAGGAAGAACATGGAAATTATAATAGGAAAAACCTCAGGATTTTGTTATGGAGTAAAAAATGCAGTAGAACAAACAAGAAAGCAACTAAAAGAGTATCTAACAGAAGATAAAGCAAGCCAAGAAATCATTTATTGCTTAGGAGAGCTAGTACATAATAGACAAGTAATAGAAAACTTAGAAAAACAAGGCATGCAAGTAATAGAAAAGTTAGAAGACATTCCAGAACCACAAGGAAAAAAAGTAATTATTAGAGCACATGGAGTGCCAAAACAAATCTATGAAAAAGCAAAAGAACTTGGAATTTCTTTAATAGATCTAAGCTGCCCTAATGTACTAGCAATCCATAAAATAGCACAAAATTATAAAAAACAAGACTTTTATTTATTGTATGTAGGTGAAAAAACACATCCAGAAAGTATTGGTACTGTTAGCTTTTGTGGAGAAAATGTTAGTATTATAGAAAACTTAGAACAAGTAGAAGAAGCAATACAAAAATTAGCTCAATCTGGTAAAAAGCATTTACTTCTATTTGCCCAAACTACTTTTAGTTTAGAAAAATTTGAAAAAATAGTAGAAAACGTACAAAATAGGTTAAAACAAAAAGCGTTAGAAGAAAATGAAAATGAAAACTCACAAATAGAGGTAGTTGTTAAAAATACCATTTGCAATGCCACAAAATTAAGGCAAGAAGAAACAGAAAAAATAGCAAAACAAGTAGATGCTATGATTATTATTGGTGGAAAAAATAGTGCCAATACCAAGAAATTATTTGATATTGCTTGTACTTATTGCAAAAAAGCCTATGGAATTGAAACCAAACAAGACTTATCTAAACAAGACTTAGAACAACTAAGAATTTGCACAAAAATAGGAATTATGGCAGGAGCTTCTACTCCACAAGAAAGTGTTAAGGAAGTTGTAGGACTATTAGAGAGTTTATAATTGCTTTATTTCTTCTCCACTAAATCCTGCCAATACTTTTTAGGCATGTACTGCATTTGTAATCTTGGGTTAGTTCTTTCTTTAATAGCAATTGCATGAAAGAAAGTTTTCCATAAAGATTGAAATTGTTTCTCCTGTGTAGATAGGTTAGGCAAGCTAACACTAGCAGGCACAGGAACAATTTCATAATTTTTGTTAGAACAAGCCTTATACAAAAAAGCTAAATTTCTATTTTTGTCATGTAAAATTAAATTTTGCGTAGGAAATCGTTTTATTAAAAATTGTCCTACATTTTCAATTACATTATTATCTGGATGGATAGAAGCATACCACAAGTTATTTTCCAATTCTTGCAAACGAACCAAACCTTTTAAACGGTGTGCTTCGTGTAATACATTTTTTCTTAACTTCATTACTTCTACCACATAATCTAAAGATAATAAATTACTAATTTTTCCTCCAATGCAAAAGCCATTTAAAATATATTTTAAAATAGCAATTTCTTTTTGTGGAGCACAAGATAAAAATGCATTATAGCAATCATAAAGAACTTGGTAAGATACATTTTGATAAAGCCCATTCCAAATGCGTTTGGCTTTTTCTTCATTTGTAGGAATATAGCTGCATTGCTCTAACAAATTTGTTTCATAATCTAATTCTGGCACTATTTTAGAAGGAATAACTTGTTGAATATAGCAATCAAAAGCAATGGTTAGTAAACCATTAAATGTACCATCATATAAATAAACTTCATTTTCTAATAGTTTCCAATTCATTATCACATTCATCTCCAATATAATAACTTTTACATGATATTTAATTTGTAGTGTAAAATTTTCATTCATTTCATCTTTAATTTTTATATTTAGATTTATTAATTTTTTATTTCCACAATAAACTTTGTTGCTTTAAAAATTCCCAGTAAGGCTTTTTATTTTATCTTCTTTCACAGGCTCTAATGTATCAAACAAAGAAGTTTGTATATAAGAAGGGGTAGGGAGTAATTTCCTTTCTAAATAGAGCAAGTTTTCAGAAATAAAACCTTGGTCAAAATGGGAAATAGAGTCTGCATACTTCCAATTACAAGTAATAAAATACCTTGCTCTTTTTAATACAACTCCTAATTTTTTTAAATGGTCAAATTGCAAATGGCAATTACCTCTAGCACGTAAAATTCTTTTGGCAGAAACTACACCAATACCAGGTACACGAAGCAAAGTAGCATAATCTGCAGTATTAATTTCTACTGGAAATTTTTCTAAATGTCTAATTGCCCAATCACATTTTGGGTCTAATAAAGTATTAAAATTTGGATTTTGCTCATTTAACAGTTCATCTGCTCTAAAACCATAAAAACGAAGTAGCCAATCTGCTTGATAAATTCTATTTTCTCGTAAAAGTGGTGGCTTCTCTAGAGTAGGCAAATTAGAATCCTCGTTTACAGAAATATAGGCAGAATAATATACTCTTTTTAAATGAAATTTTTGATATAAACTTTCAGAAAGTTTTATAATTTTTAAATCACTTTCAGGAGTAGCTCCTACAATTAATTGGGTGGTTTGTCCTGCAGGTACAAAGTTCCTATTTTCTTTTTTAGCAATAGCAGGAGAAACGGTAGGTACAAATGACCAACTTTTCTTACTAGGTAACAATCTTTGGGCAGTAGCACTTAGCTTACCTGCAACATAGCTCATAGGTTTTACAATATTATCCTTGGTTTTCTCTGGCGCAAGTAATTGCAAACTATTTTGAGAAGGAAGTTCAATATTAATACTCATACGATCTACTAAAACGCCTAATTGATCTATTAATTCTTGGCTACAACCAGGAATGGTTTTAGCATGAATATATCCGATTAAAATGATATTCGTTTCGTAATAGGGAAATTGCTTGTATCATTTGTTCCATAGTGTAATTAGGGGACTTAATAACAGCAGAACTTAAAAACAAGCCTTCTATATAATTTCGTTTATAAAAACCAATGGTTAAATCTGCCACTTCTTTTGGAGTAAAAGTAGCTCTTTTTACAGAATTGCTAGCACGGTTAATACAATATTTACAATTATACATACAACAATTGGTCATTAAGATTTTCAAAAGAGAAATACATCTACCATCTGCACCCCAACTATGGCAAATGCCAGAAACATCTCCATTACCAACACCGTCTAAAGTATTTTTCCTTTTGCTTCCTGAAGAACTACAAGAAGCATCATATTTTGCAGAATCTGCTAAGATTTTTAATTTTTCTTCTATTTCCATTATATTTTTCTTCCTCTCAATGTTAATTAATAGTTTATTGTATAGCTGACAATATCTACATGCAAAATACAAAACAATGTTTTGCAAACAAATGTATCTAAAATATATCATATAGAAAATCAAAAGTCAAATAAAAATAGAAAATTTGTTTATTAGCAAAATAAAAAATATTAAAGTAGAAAAACACAATAAAACGATTGTGCTTTTTTATGTTCTTTGGTACAATAAGAAAAGATATTTAATTATCGTTTTAGTAAAAAAAATGAAAGAAAGGAAAACAAAAACATGAAAATAGGAATAGATATAGATGATACCATTTCAGCCTCTTTTGAAGAACTATTTATCCATTCTCAAAACTTTGATATAGATGTAGTAGGAAGAGAAGGTAATCCAATCAATTATGGAAAAATAGATAATCACAATTACATAGAAACCATGTATCCACATTGGTCACCAGAACAAGTTAAAACATTTTGGGAAAAATATTTTATGGATGTATTAACAAAGGCAAATGCCAAAAAGGAATGTGCCAAAGTAATCGAAAAATTAAAAAAAGAAGGTAACCAAATTATCTTAATTACTTCAAGATATGAAATAGTAGAAGGAAAAGAGTTGGTAGAAGATGCTACTAAACAATGGTTAGAAACACATCATATTTTATATGATAAACTTATTATGAATTCACAAGATAAATCTAAAGTAGCCGTAGAAGAAAAAATAGACTTATTAATAGATGATAGTATTGCTCATTGCCTTAGTGTAGAAAAGAAGAATATAAAAACATTTTTATATACTACAGTTTGCAACCAAGGTTGTGAAGTACCAAATTTAGAAAGAGTGTATTCTTGGCCACAAATTTATAAGAAATATCAAGATTTAAAAATAGAATAGATTAATTTTTATAAAATTAAATTATTATCATTTAAAACATGCAAAAATTTATAGAAAATTTCAAAAAAACTGTTGACAAATGACACCGTGTCACATATAATATATGACATGGTGTCATTTTTAAAAGTAAAGGGGAATAAAAAATGCCAACAGAAACTTTTATGAAACTATCGGAGGAAAAGAAAAATAAAATATTAGTAGCTGCTAAAAAAGAATTTACTAGAGTTCCTTTTGAGCAAACATCTATCAAAAATATTGTAGAGGGGGCAGAAATTGCAAGAGGAAGCTTTTACCAATATTTTACATCCAAAGAAGACTTACTTCAATATATGATGAAGGACGATAAGGAAAAATTAGATAATTTTATTAAAGATAAACTAAAAGAAACACATGGAGATATTTTTGAAGCATATCTAGCAATTTATGACTTTATAACACAAAAAATGGGAGAAGATAAAGATTTAGCATTTTATAAAAGACTAATAGAAAATGCAAAAGTTATAGAAGATGAGCCTTCTATGCTACGTATTCCTAAAGATTTAAAAGGTCCGTTTCAACAAGAAGAATTTTTAAAATTAATAGATGTATCAAAATTGCAAATACAAAATGAAGAAGAATTACATATTGTAATACAAATGCTCTATTTAGTTACCAGAAAGGCACTAGTGAACAATTTTAAATATCAATCGACTGAAAAAGCAAGAAAAGAATATTTAAAAATGATTGATTATTTAAAAAATGGTGTGTTAAAATAAATAACACATTTATTATAAAAATACTGATAAAATAAGCTTTATCAGAAAAAAATGAAATTCTACAAGGAGGAAAATATGTTTAAAGTATTAAGAAACTTAAGTAAGTCTTGGGCCGCTGTGATTGTAATTATTTTACTATTAATTTTACAAGCAACAGCAGATTTAGCCTTGCCAGACTATACTTCTAAAATTGTAAATATTGGTATTCAGCAAGGTGGTATCGAAAATGCTGTGCCAGAAGTAATTCGTAAATCTACTATGGATGACTTATTACTATTTACAGAAGAGGATGATCAAATTCTAGAAAATTATACTCTTATTTCTAAAGAAAGCTTAGATGAAGAAGATTATGAAGATTATGTAAAAGATTATCCTGCTTTAGAGAATGAAGAACTTTATGTTTGTAATTCCTTAAAAGAAGAGGAAGAAGAAAATTTAAGTGCAAAAATGGCAAAACCATTAATGATAGTACAAAATTTAACATCAGGAGAAACTGCAGAAACAGTAAAAGAAAATATTCTTTCTCAAATGCCAGTTCCTGTTAAAAATGCTAATAAAGATGCAACAGCATTAGAACTAGTAAAAGTAATGTTTAATATGCAAACTTCTAGTCAAACAAATCAAATGCTAGAAGAACTTATGGCACAAGTAGATACTATGTCAGAAAGCATGGTAGAACAGGCAGCCATCACAGCCGTAAAAGCGGAATATCAAGCAGTAGGTATTAATACAGATAATTACCAAAATAATTATATATGGTGGACTGGTTTGCAAATGCTAGGAGTAGCTTTTGTTAGTATGGCAGCAGCAGTTTGTATTATGTTCTTATCTTCACGTGTAGCTGCAAAACTAGGTGAAACTTTAAGAGATAAAATCTTCAAAAAAGTATTAGGCTTTTCAACCAGTGAATTTAAACAATTCTCAACTGCTTCTTTAATTACACGTAGTACTAATGACATTCAACAAATTCAAATGTTAATTACTATGTTATTTAGAGTAGTAGTTTATGCACCAATTATAGGAATAGGTGGATTCTTTAAAGTTTTAGCAACAAGTGATAATTCTATGGCATGGATTATTGGGGTGGCAGTAGGTTCCATTATTTTAATTGTAGCAATTCTATTTGGTATTGCAATGCCAAGATTCAAAAAATTGCAAGATTTAATAGATAAGCTAAACTTAGTATCTCGTGAAATGTTAACAGGCCTTTCTGTTATAAGAGCCTTCCATACTGAAAAAAGAGAAGAAAAACGTTTTGATGATGCTAATAAAAACTTAATGAAAACTTATATGTTTGTTAACAAGGCAATGAACTTAATGATGCCAATCTTAATGCTTGTAATGAATAGTATTTCTCTTTTAACCATCTGGGTAGGAGGACATAATGTAGATGCAGGTATTATGCAGGTAGGAGATATTATGGCTTTCTTACAATACACCATGCAAATAGTAATGGCATTCTTAATGATATCTATTATCTCTATTATGTTACCTAGAGCAAGTGTATCTGCAAAACGTATTAATGAAGTATTAGAAACCGAAAATATGATAAAAGATCCAAAAGAACCAAAACATTTAGATAGTAACAAAAAAGGATATGTAGAATTTAAAGATGTATCATTCCGTTATCCAGATGCAGATGAAGATATGTTAACCAATATTAGTTTTACTGCAGAACCAAGTAAAACTACAGCTATTATTGGTAGTACCGGAAGCGGAAAATCTACAGTAGTAAACCTAATTCCTCGTTTTTATGATGTAACAGGGGGAGAACTTTTGGTAGATGGGGTAAATGTAAAGGATGTAACACAAAAAGAATTAAGAAATGCAATTGGTTTTGTGCCACAAAAAGGAATATTGTTCTCTGGTACTATCGAAACAAATATCAAATACAGTAATGAAAATATGTCAGACGAACAAATGAAATTAGCAGCAGAAATTGCACAAGCAACAGAGTTTATTGAGCAAAAACCAGATCAATATGATTCTGAAATTGCCCAAGGTGGTAGCAATGTATCTGGTGGGCAAAAGCAACGTTTATCTATTGCAAGAGCAGTTGCCAAAGACCCAGAAATTTTTGTATTTGATGATAGTTTTTCAGCATTAGATTATAAAACAGATGCAAAACTAAGAGAAGCATTAAAAGAAAAAACAGAAAACAAAACAGTAATTATTGTAGCGCAAAGAATTAACACTATTTTAAATGCAGACCAAATTATTGTGCTTGATGATGGAAAAATTGCAGGAAAAGGAACACATGAAGAATTAATGAAAAATTGCGAGGTTTATAGACAAATCGCATTATCACAACTTTCAAAGGAGGAATTGGAATAATGGCAAATAATAATAAAAAACCTCCAATGGGAGGTATGGGCCCTGGACATGGAACAGGAGCAGTGGAAAAACCAAAGAACTTTAAAGAAACTACCAAAAAACTAATTAAAAATTATTTGGTAGACTATAAATGGCAATTATTAATTGTATTTATTTTTGCCATTGGAAGTACTATTTTTATGATTGTAGGACCAAAAATTTTAGGAAATGCAACTACTGAAATCTTTAATGGATTAATTAGTAAATTATCAGGTGGTACAGGAATTGACTTTGGAAAAATTGCAGGAATTTTACTTACTTTACTTACTTTGTACATTGTTAGTATGCTATTTTCGGCAATTCAAAGCTTTTTAATGACAAATGTATCTCAAAAACTAACTTATCGAATGAGAAATGATATTGCTGTTAAAATTAATAAATTGCCAATGAAATATTTTGATAAAAGAACAAATGGTGAAGTATTATCTATTATCACCAATGATGTGGACACTTTTTCACAAAACATGAACCAAAGTATTACACAAATTATAACTGCTATATGTACTATTATTGGAATTTTAATCATGATGTTATCTATTAGTGTAACTATGACAATTATTTCTATTATTATTTTACCAATTACAGCACTAGTAGTAAGATTTATTGTTAAAAAATCTCAAAAATACTTCAAGGCACAACAGGATTATTTAGGACATGTAAATGGTCAAGTAGAAGAAATTTATAGTGGACATAATATTGTAAAAGTATTTAATGGAGAAGAAAAAGCCATAGCAGATTTTGACAAAATGAACCATGAACTTTATCATTCTGGTTGGAAATCTCAATTTATGTCAGGATTAATGCATCCACTTATGAACTTTGCAGGAAATGTAGGATATGTAGGAGTTGCCATTTTAGGTGGTTATTTAGCAGTACAAGGAAGAATTACTGTTGGTAATATTCAATCTTTTATCCAATATAACAAACAATTTACACAGCCAATTAACCAAATTGCTCAAATTTCTAGTATGTTACAATCTATGGTAGCAGCTTCTGAAAGAATATTTGAATTCTTAGAAGAGGAAGAAGAAATACAAGAAATTCCAAATGCCGTATCAACAAAAGGACTAAAAGGAAATGTAACATTTGACCATGTACAATTTGGCTATAACGAAGATAAAATAATTATTCATAACTTCAACGAAGTTGTAAAAGATGGCCAAAAAGTAGCAATTGTAGGACCAACTGGTGCAGGAAAAACAACCATGGTAAAATTATTAATGAGATTTTATGATGTAAATAGTGGAGCTATTTTAGTAGATGGACATAATGTTAAAGATTTTAACCGTGGAGAGTTAAGACAAATGTTTGGAATGGTATTACAAGATACATGGTTATTTGGCGGAACTATTAAAGAAAACATTAAATACGGAAAACCAGATGCTACAGATGAAGAAGTAATAGCAGCAGCTAAAGCAGCACATGTACATCACTTTATTCAAACATTACCAAAAGGATATGACATGGTAATTGATGAAGAATCTAGCAATATATCGCAAGGGCAAAAACAATTATTAACCATTGCTAGAGTTATTTTAGCAAATCCAGAAATCTTAATACTAGATGAGGCCACAAGTTCAATAGATACTAGAACAGAGCAACAAATTCAATCTGCTATGGATAATTTAATGAAGGGAAGAACCAGTTTTATTATTGCCCATAGATTATCTACTATTAAAAATGCAGACGTTATCTTGGTAATGAACCAAGGAGATGTTATTGAACAAGGAACTCACGAGGAATTACTTGCTAAAAATGGATTTTATGCTAATTTGTATAACTCACAATTCCAAGAGGCAGAAGAATAAAATTGTCAATGGGTTGTCAATGGGGACGGAGAATTTTGACAACTTTTGTCAAAAAATATTGAAGCCAAAATAAGAATATGATACAATAGTGGCAGAAATTAAAAGGAGGGGTATGTTATGGAAATAAACAACAATATACCAAGTGAATATAGAGTACTTTCACCATGGGCTTATTTTGGATACAGTATTCTATTTGCAATACCACTTATAGGTTTTATTTTAGCTATTGTATTTGCTTTTGACAATTCTAACTTAAACCGTAGAAACTTTGCACGTTCTTACTTTTGCGGATTACTTATTGCAGTTATTCTTATTGTTCTATTTGCGGTATTAGTAGGCGCAGGCATGTTTGCTTTTAATAATTCAATGAGATTATATTAATTATGTGCAATGAAAAGTTAAAACTAGCAGAAATTGTACTTCTTTAATAATATTATTAAGAAGTAAATAATTTCTGCTAGTTTTATTTTGTGAAATTTTGAAAATTTATAATAACTGATAAATGATATTTTAAATTATACAGTAAAAATTAAAAAAATGAAAAATAAGTATGTACAAATTTGGCATATTTTGTTATAATATGTCTGAAAAAGGAAAAAATTGAAAGGGGGCTAAAAATTTAATAATAAAGTTGCTATAATTTAAAATAAAAGGAAGGGAGAAAACAATGGAAAAGAAGAAAAAAATTATGATAGCAGTTGCCATTATTGTAATTCTATTGATAATTGCACTTATTATATTTTTACTTACTAGAAATACAAAACAAATTTATACAGTTTCTTTTGATACTAATGGTGCAGAACCTATTGCTTCTCAACAAGTAGAAGAAGGGAAAACTGCTACAAGACCAGCAGACCCAGTCTTAGAAGGGTATGAATTTGCAGGTTGGTATTTAAAAACAACAACCAATACACAACAAGATGTTTTGTTAGAATCAACAGAACAATTTAATTTTAATACACCAATTACACAAGATATTGTGTTAGAAGCAAGATGGCTTCAAAATGGTGAAGTAGCAGGTTATAAAATTACTTTAAATATAGATGGTAGAGAAACTATATTAACAACAGATCCAAAAGGAATGCTAGAAGAACCAGAAACCCCAGAAAAAGATGGATACAAATTTTTAGGGTGGTATATGAATGATGAAAAAGTAGACTTTTCTAAGCCATTTACAGAAGATAGTAATATAACTGCAAAATGGGAAAAAGAAGATGATACTAAAGTAGAACAAACAGCAGACGAAAGTGGGGAAGAGGAAAACAAAAAACCTCAAACATCAACAAAACCTAACAAACCACAAACACCAACAAAACCAGAAGAACCTACTGAACCTGAAAAACCAGTAGAAGAACCAGAAGAACCAACCAAACCAGAAGATCCTACTGAACCAGAGGAACCAACAGAGCCAGAAGTAAAAAAATATACAGTAACTTTTAAAGTTGATGGAAACACAGTAGAAACACAAACTGTAGAAGAAGGTAAAACAATATCTTTACCAGAAAATCCAAGTAAATCTGGATACACTTTTAAAGGTTGGTACAACAATGGAAACAAAGTAACAAATAGCACTACTGTAACAAAAAATATGACAGTAACTGGTGAATGGGATACCTATACATTTGTAACATCATATATTAATAACGATAAAAACTCACCAAATAGATTAGTAACAGCATACAAAAATGGAACAGTAGTAGGAATTACAGCAATTTATGGTAACCTTAATGGCAACTCTGAATACAAATTGGGAGCCTGGTCATCTAAATTAAATGGTGTAAGAATTGTAAGTTATGAACAATTTAGTGCAGCCAATAATTATAAAATAGAGCTAAGTAATGGAACAAGAGTATTTGCAAATGGAAATTAGTTTTCTATATTACATTAAAGTTTTCTTATGCAATCATTTATTTAATGTAAATAATTTAAAAACTGATTGTAAATCTAAGATATAAGGATGTAAGAAATGAAAAAACAAATTAAGTATTTTTTAATTGTATTATTACTTTTTGTTTTAGCAGGAACAGGAATTGTAAATGCAGCAACATTCCAAGCAACAGATGAAAATATTGCTGAAACAGATAGTGAAGAATTAATTTATGTCATTGGTACACATTTATTTACAGAAGAAACACCATATATTTCTACTCAAATCATGATGTATGCAGCTAGAACAATAGATATACCAACAGGAGTAGAAGGACAAGATGCTTTAGAGTACATGAAAGTATATTCTAGAGATTTAGAAGGAAACTGGATTGAAGCAATCTCAGGTGAAACAGTTGACTTAAGTGGCGTTGAATTTGACATTCAATACAAAGATTTAGAAAAATATGTTGTTACAACAGCCAATGTAAAAAATGTAACAGAATTAGAAGAAGCTTTAGCAAATCCAGATATCACAACTATTAATTTAATTGCAGGAGATAAATTTGAGACAGATCATTCCATTTTAGTAAGTAAACCTGTAACAATTAACGGAAATGGAGAAACTATTACCTTTACAGGAGAAAGTGGAGAATGGAGAAAAGATACAGAAAATTACGTAGTAAAAGTATATAATACAGAAGCAACAATTAGTGATATTACATTAACAGGAGCAAATGCAGCATTATTAGTAAATTCATCAGATGTTGTATTAGAAGAAACCATTAATGTAGACGGAAACGCATTTGGAGGAATTGAAGTATCTAAAGGAGTAGGCGAAGGACTAGAAAATCCAAGTTTAGATATTACAAATGCAACATTAGAACATGAAGAAGTATTAGAAAATCCAACAATTTGGGAAGACGGAGTAAATGACTGCATAGTAGGAGGAAACTTAGTAAAAGTAACAGGAGTAAAAGTAGGACAAGTATTTTACTTTAACGAAATGCCAGAAGCAAATGTAACAAGTGTAGCAGAATTAGAACATGCATTACAAACAAACCTAGAAGTAATTAATTTGCTAAAAGGAGACAATTATAAATATGAAACAGACCATGTAATTGTAGTAGGTAGAGATGTAACTATCAACGGAAATGGAAATATCATTAGTTATGTAGGAGAAGAAGGAAGCTGGTCAGGAGGATCAGGAGATAACTATGTACTACAAGTATATAATACAGAAGCAACAATAAAAGACCTAGGATTTACAGGAGCTAGTGCAGGATTATTAGTAAATGCATCAAAAGTAACATTAGGAGGAACAATTAATGTATCTGGAAATGTATTTGGTGGTATTGAAGTATCTAAAGGTGTGGCAGAAGGACTAGAAAATAGCCAATTAACTGTAAATGGAACAATTGTAATGGATAATGAAGAAAGAACAGTACCAATAATTTGGATAGAAAAAGACCAAGGAACAGTTACTGGAAGTGGAATTGAAGAATATTATGCAACAACTGAAACAAATAATAAAGAGCAAACGTATTATTATTCAGATGAAAAGTATGCAACTACAGGAATAATTGAATCATCAGATGAATTACTAGAAGCTCTTACAAATGAAGATATAGATACTGTTGAATTAACCAAAGATGTTGTAATTGAAACTGAAGAAGAAACTCTTACACTTGACAAGAAAATAACAATTAATGGTAATGGCGCAACAATAAAGTCTAAATTAAACATTACTGGAAATGAAGTAAAGATACAAGATGTTAAACTAAATAATACAGTAACAGTTACTGGTGAAAATGTTGTTTTAGATGAAGTAGAAATGACCGGATTTGATACAGGATATAGTAATTCCAAACCTTCAGGAGTTTCTTTAATTAAAGTAAATTCAGATGGCCCATTTACTCTAACAAATTCAACAATTTCTAAAGTTACAGGAACAGCATATAATCTTATTAACATTGCTACTCCTGAAAAAATAGTTATTGAAAATAATACGTTTGGAACAGGAACAGATGACTTAACTGGTATTTATAATCTTATCGAATTTAGCCAAGCACAAAACAAGGCCGTAAAAGATGGAACAATTATTAGAAATAATGTATTTAACTCAAAAGCAGGTAATAATGTTATTAGCATGTTTAACATAGAAGATGGAGCAACAATTACCATTGAAAATAATACATTTGCTTATTCTGGAAATGCATTAAGATTATCAAATTATTTTAATACTAGTGCAACTTTTAACATTTATGATAATACAGTTTTAGATGGTTCAAATGATGGTTGGGGAGGATTTATATGTTTCCAAGCTGTTGGAAGTAAGGCACCTGCACATGCAGATACATACTTTGCAAAATATACAATAAATGTTAAAAATTTAGTAGGAACAGATGGTAATGTGGTTAATACCATTGAGGGAACTGGAACTGGTGCTAATCGTGTAGGATATTATTATGCTGATTATACTGCAGGTAATACTATGCCAGATTCAGCTAAAGCTACAGTAAACTTTGTGGAAGAATAACATAAAAATTCAATAGTAAATCAAAAGAGAGGAGTTTAAAAATTCCTCTCTTTTCCTTAAGTAGTACTCTCATTAGTTTCTTAAGAAATTATGAAACTTTAACAAATAACTTTTAAATTGGCTCAAAATGAGATATAATATAAATGGTATAAAATAAAGAAAGAGAGAAAGTTATGAAAAAGAAAACAAAAATATTTAAAATAGTTTTATTATGTATGGTAGTTGCCATTATGATAGGAATTACAATTTACTTAATTCCTCTTATTCAAAATTTATCTACTCCAGAAGGACAACAAGCTTTTCAAGAAAAGATAAACAGTTCTGGATTTTTAGGTATACTTATGTTATTCGGCTTGCAATTTGCTCAAATCTTTTTATTTATTATACCAGGAGAACCAATTGAAATATTAGCAGGAATTTGTTATGGTGGACTATGGGGAACAGTATTTATTATGGTATCAGCTATGATTATTACAGCATTTATTTATTTATTAGTTCATAAATTAGGAAGAAAATTTATTTATGAATTTGTAGACCCTAAAAAGATAGAAAAAATTGAAAATAGCAAGGTATTTCAAAATCCAAGCACCATTTCTTTTATTATTTTTATTTTATTTTTTATACCAGGAACACCAAAAGATTTATTTACCTATATAGCAGCACTACTTCCAATTAAACCATTAAACTTTATTATTATTTCTACTATAGCAAGATTACCATCTGTTGTTTCATCTACTTTAGCAGGACAAAATTTATTAGCAGGAAATTGGCATTTTAGTTTACTAATTTATGGGGTTACTTTTTTAATTGTAGCAATTATAGTACTTATTATGAGAAAATTTGATAAAAATAAAATTACAGATGAGGCAATGAAGGTGATAAAATAACTATAATATAATGAAAACAATAAGATGGGTAAAAAAGAATTAACCGAATGACAAAAAGCAGTAAAATAACTTGACTTTTTTGGAAAAAAATAGTAAGATATAGCATATGAATAAATGCAGTGAAAAAGAAGAAGTATAGCATTTTAAGTAAAAGAGAGTTGGAAAAGGTGGAAGCCAACCTTAAAAACTATATGGTGGAGCTTTGGAGCATTCAAAAAATAAAGTGGATTAATTAAAAAGTAATTAATCAAATAGGGTGGAACCGCGGAATATAACACTTTCGTCCCTAGCTTATAATAGCTAGAGGAGAAAGTGTTTTTTTGATAGACTTTTAAATTCTAGTTATAAAATAGAAAAAGGAGGAATTTTTTATGTCAGATTTAACAATGGAAAAGTTAGTAAACTTATGCAAAACAAGGGGATATATTTATCCAGGTTCAGAAATTTATGGAGGTCTTGCCAATTCATGGGATTATGGACCATTAGGTGTAGAACTAAAAAATAATATTAAAAAACTATGGATGAAAAAATTTGTACAAGAAAGTAAATACAATGTAGGGTTAGATGCAGCTATTCTAATGAATCCTAAAACATGGGTAGCTTCTGGTCATGTAGGAGGTTTTAGTGATCCTTTAATTGATTGTAAAAGCTGTAAAACAAGACATAGAGCTGACAAACTAATTGAAGAATGGGCACATGAAAATGGAAAAGACATGGTAGCAGATGGGATGAGTGACGAAGAAATGGTATCATTTATCAAAAAAAATCATATCACATGCCCAAACTGCGGAAAAGAAGATTTTACACCTATTAGAAAATTTAATTTAATGTTCAAAACATTCCAAGGTGTAACAGAAGATACTACATCAGAATTATACTTAAGACCAGAAACTGCACAAGGTATTTTTGTTAACTTTAAAAATGTACTTCGTACAACTAGAAGAAAATTGCCAATGGGAATTGCACAAATTGGGAAATCTTTTAGAAATGAAATTACTCCAGGAAACTTTACCTTTAGAACTCGTGAATTTGAACAAATGGAATTAGAATTTTTCTGCAAGCCAGGAACAGATATGGAGTGGTTTGAATATTGGAGAGGCTTCTGCAGAGATTGGCTTTTAGGTTTAGGAATAAAAGAAGAAAACATAAGGTTAAGAGATCATAGTAAAGAAGAATTATGTTTTTATAGTGTAGCAACAACAGATATTGAATTTTTATTCCCATTTGGTTGGGGAGAACTATGGGGAGTTGCAGATAGAACAGATTATGACTTGAAACAACATATGCAATATTCTAATGAAGATTTTAATTATCTAGACCAAGAAACCGGAGAAAAATTTATACCATATTGTATTGAACCATCTTTAGGATGTGACCGTGTTGCTTTAGCTTTCTTATGTAACAGTTATGAAGAAGAAACAATTGCAGAAGGAGATACAAGAGTAATATTGCATTTGCACCCAGCACTAGCACCATATAAAGTAGCAGTTCTTCCATTATCTAAGAAGCTAAGCGAAAAAGCAGAAGAAGTATATACTAACTTATCTAAAAAATTTATGTGTGATTATGACGAAGCAGGAAGCATTGGAAAACGTTATAGAAGAGAAGATGAAATTGGAACACCGTATTGTGTAACCATAGATTTTGACACTCTAGAAGACAACTGCGTAACAGTTCGTGATAGAGACACCATGGAACAAGTAAGAGTAAAAATTGATGAATTAGAAGACTATATAGAAGAAAAAATAAGCTTTTAGTGGACAATTGGGGACGGGCTTATCTGGTACAGTTTATGGACAATTAGAGATGGGCTTATTTGGTCAGCTTATACAAACTTTTTAAAGAAAACAAATAGAATACTTGAAAAGAATATAAAGAATAGTATATAATCAGTAAAAATGATTATATACTATTTTTTGTAAGAAAAGAGCTAAAAAATTAAGTACTTGAATATTTGAGATGATATGGAAAGATTCTTTTTATAGAATAAGCCTTTTCTTATAGAAATTAGAATCCTATAAAGAGAAAAAAGGAGAAAAAGCGGTGGGAAATATTATCTACATTTTAAAAAGATTAAAAGGAATGGATAAAAAAGCAATGATGGAAAAAATAAATTCCATTCATCAAAAAACAGGAATGTCCAAATTCAAAATATTTTTAGATATGCAAAAATGCGCAAGACGTTATGGTGCAGGTTACATGGACTATGACCTATTTGAAATGTACAACTTAACAGACGAGCAAAGAGATACCTATTTAACAAGAGGAAGAAATAACAATTTAGTAACAAAATACTGTGATTTAGATACCTTACATTATTTTAAAAATAAAGACGAATTTAATACTATTTTTAATAAATATCTAAAAAGAGATTGGATTAAGGTAAATGGAACACCTAAAGACCAGGTAATGGAATTTTTGAAAAAACATGGAGAATTTATGGCAAAACCAATAGATGGTGGATGTGGCAAAGGAATTGAAAAAATTTCTACGAAAGATTACTCTTCTTTAGAAGAATTATACCAATATTTAAGCAAAGAAGGAAATAATTTTGAACTAGAAGAAGTAATTAAGCAACATCCAGAGGTTGCCAAAATTTATCCAAATTCTATTAATACGGTTCGCATTGTTACAGTAGTAACCACAAAAGATGGAAAATCTTTGTTATCTTTACCAAAAGAAGAAAGAAAAAATGCAGAACTAGAACCACATATTATTTGTGCTTATTTTAGAATAGGAAATGGTGGCAAATTTGTAGACAATTTTAATAGTGGAGGAATGGCAGCACCAGTAGATGAAAAAACAGGAATTGTAACACAAGTAGCAATTGATAAACAAAAAAATGTATATGAAAACCATCCACAAACAGGAGAAAAAATAAAAGGCTTTCAATTCCCTTATTGGAATGAAGCAATAGAACTTTGCAAAAAAGCATGTCAAGAAATACCAGAAATGGGATATGTAGGCTGGGATGTTGCCTTTACACCAAATGGACCACTATTTGTAGAAGCTAACGAATTTCCAGGACATGATATTTATCAATTACCAGTCCACACACCAAACAAAATAGGAATGATGCCTAAATTTAATTTCAGCCATTAGGGACGTTCCTTTTTGGTCGAAAATCAGCCATTGGGGACGTTCCTTTCTGGCTGAAAATCAACCAAAAGGGACACTCCTTATACTTAAAATATTTGTCTTACTATATTATAAAATGTTTATCCTAATATATTTTCTAACTTTTATAATAATATTAAGATAAAATTTTTAACTGAAGTGTCCCAAGTTACCCTAAATAGGGTAACTTTCCCCCGTCCCAGAAAGAAAGGAGAAAGTGATGTCAAAAAAGGGAACATCTTTTATGAAGAATGTTTTAATCCTGATGTTTGCCCAGATTATGGTAAAAGTATTAGGACTTATTTATAAATTTGTAATTACCAATTTTGAAGGATTTGGAGATACAGGGCTTGGATATTATTCTGCAGGATATCAGATTTACTCTGTATTACTTGCTTTATCTTCTATTGGTATTCCAAGTGTTATTTCTAAATTAGTATCAGAAAGAGTTGCGATAGGAGATGAAAAAGGTGCACAAAGAATTTTTAGAATTTGTATGACATTTTTTGTTGGACTAGGTACTATTTTTTCAATAGGATTATTCTTTGGAGCAGAATATATTGCAACAGCTATATTTAATGTACCAGACACCAAGTATGTTATGCAAGTGTTAGCACCTGCTATTGCATTTGTGGCAGCTTCTGCAACATTTAGAGGATATTTTGCAGGCTTAAATGATATGAAACCTACAAGCTATTCTCAAATTATTGAACAGTTTTTAAACTGTGTATTATCTATTACTTTTGTATATGCTTTAATTGGAAAAGAACCATATATTATGGCTGCAGGTGGAAATTTATCTACTACACTTGCTATATTACTAACTTTTGTTTATTTAATTATTTATTACAAGCGTAAAAAATTAAAAGTAGAACAAAAAGAACCATCACCAGAAGAAAATTTAACAGCAGGACAATTATTAAAGAAAATATTAGTAATTTCTATTCCAGTTACCATTAGCTCTGTCATATCAGTAGTTAATCCATTAATTGATACTAGTACAGTAAGTAATTGTATTCAAACAGCGTTTGCTAGTATGTATCCAATTAAAGAAGAACTAGAAGCTTTTGCTATGAGCAAAACTGGTATTTTATCTAAAGTAGATACTTTGGTAAACTTACCTACTGCCATTAATGTAGCATTTTCAACAGCACTTACCCCTGCTATTTCAGCGGCCTTAGCTAAAAAGGATAAACAAACGGCCTCTAAGAGGATGACATTTTCTATGTTTGCCTCTCTTTTAATTGTTCTACCATGTGCGGCAGGATTTATGGCTTTAGCACAACCAATTTTGAACTTAATTTATCCATCTGCAAATGATGGTGCAGAAGTGTTAATGATATTCTCCATTCCAATGATATTTATTGCATTAAATCAAACCATTAATGGAGGATTATATGGATTAAATAAAACTTATGTAGCAGCAATTGCTCTGGGAATAGGGGCAGTCATTAAATTTGTATTAAATATTATTTTAATCAGTAATCCAAATATAGAAATTATGGGAGCAGGTATTAGCTCTATAGTATGTCAATTTGTTGCTTTTTTAATTACTTTTACGGTACTAAGAAAAAATATCAAATTGCAGTTTAAAGTAGGCAGAATGGTGATAGCACCAATAGGTGCAGCAACTATTATGGGAATTGCTACTTACTTTATTAATCAAGGTTTAAGTAGTATTATTTCTCCAAATCTTAGTACAATTATCTCTATTATTTTAGGAGCTATTATTTATGGTATTCTTATAATCCTTTTCAAAATTTTGAAAAAGGAAGATATGATGATGATTCCATTTGGAACAAAACTATATGCACTATTAGTAAAATTAAGAATATATAAAGAAGAACCAGAAGTAGAAAACGAAAATAAGGCATGAAAGCTAGAAACTTGCTTATTTAATAATGTCAAGAGAAAAGGAAAAAGCAATTTTGTGAAGTAAATGCAATTTGTACTAAAAAAATTGAAAAATACTTGTAATTTAAAATTAGTTAGTATAAAATAAAAATGGTTTAAATAAAAACCAATTCAAGCATTAAAAAAATAAACAATAAGAAACAAATGAGAAAGGAGAAAATAAAAATGCGAAAACGTCGTAAAAACATTGAAATTGTAGAGAGAGAGAGAGAGAGAGAGAGAGAGTTACACTTTTAAACAAATAAAGGAAAAAAGAGGTATCACTCTTATTGCGTTGGTTGTAACTATTGTAATTTTATTAATTTTATCAGGAGTAACTATTAGTATGTTGCTAGGAGAAGATGGAATAATAAGAACAGCTCAAGGGGCAAAAAACACGTGGGAAGGAGCAACTACAAATGAACAGAAAGAAATACAAAATTTAGTAAATGAATTAAATAATATAATCAATGATAATGGAGCAGGAAACATAGAAATTTCAGATATATTAGAAAGATATATTTTAGGTGAAGATAAAAAAGGAGTTCTTTTGACAGAAATATTAGATATATATACAGCTAAATTTAAACCAAATGAAATTATACCAGATGCTAGTACAAGCTTGGCAGGCATAGGATTGGATTATAATAAAAATGAATATTATTTAACACTTGAGTATAATAATGAAGATTATATGGTAATAGGAAGCATGTCTACTACTGGTATGCCAGATAAGACAAAAGAACTAATAAAAATACCAGAAGCAACTAGTGGAATAGAAAAATGGGATAAAGAAACAAATGATAAGGTAACAGCATTTTCATCAAAAGATATACCATCAGTAAAAGTTCCAGTGCCAAAAGGATTTACAGCATCTACAGTAGAAGCAGAACAAACAGTAGAAGGAGGCCTTGTAATAAAACAAGACGGAACGAATAATGAATTTGTATGGATACCAGTAAGTGAAGAAAGATTATCACAAATGTATATAAAATTTACATTTGAACTATCAGGAGAAACAGGAGTAACAACAAATATATATAGCAAAACACCAGGAGGTGTACCAGGAGGAATTGGCAATAGAGAGCCAGAACTAGTAACAGATTATGATACAGATGCCCAATATTATAGCTTAATAAATGGAGCAAGTAGTGTAGGAGAATATGCACAAGATATGGTGAAAGAATATCAAAAAATCCATGATAGTATAGAAAAATATGGAGGATTTTATATAGGAAGATATGAACTAACCGGAGCAATAGGAAACCCAACAGTACAAAAAGATGGAATAGTAATAACAAACCAAAATTGGTATAATTTAAAAGCAGGATGTATGAAGATAGTAAATAATGAAGGAAAACAAGAAAGTGAAATAATAGCAAAAACAACTATGATATATGGAAACCAATGGGATGAAGTATGTAATTGGTTATCAGAAGCAGGATATGATATAGAAGATTCAACAAATTGGGGAAATTATGAGGATAATCCAGAAGAAGGAGCAGGAACAAAACAAACAGCAGGATATAGCGAAAGTTGGAAAGCAAATAATATCTATGATTTTGCAGGAAATTGTTATGAATGGACACAAGAAGTTAACGAATACAGTCGTCATCCCTACCGTGGAGGCGTTTACGAGTATTCAAACTCTTCTGCTTTTTCCCGTACATTGGGCAGTTTTCCAATAGCTAATGATGAAGACCTTTCCACCAGGCCAGTACTTTACATAATGTAACACTGAACAACAAACGGATTGCGTGTACAAATTATAAAAAATCTCTTGACACAACACAAACTTTTTATTATGCTTATGATAAATACCAAAGAAAGGAAGAAAAAATATGGAAGAGAAAGAAATTAAAAAAGTAGAACAAGCAAAACAAGAAGAAACTAAGAAGAAAGAAAAAATGAAACAGCAAGATAGTAAGCCAAAAAAAGAAAAAAACGAGAAACCAGAAACAAAAAAAGTCAAAGAAAAAGAACCAAGTAAGGGAAAAACAGCACTAAAAGTAGTATTTATTCTAATCTTTATTATCTTACTTGCAGTAGCCTTAAACTGGACTAGAAATTATCTCATTATGAGCGATATTTTAGAAAAAATGTCACAATATGAGAATATGCAAAATTATGCCTACACAATTTCACAAAACACAGGAGAAACAACCAAGCTTGCTGTAAAAGACAATATCTATAAAATGACTTACACCACAGATGGCACAGAAAAATTAATAGCGTGGGTTAACACGGACACAGATGAAATGATATCAGCCTTTCCAGAAGTACAACGAGTAAGTTATAGCACTCACGTTATAACTATAAATAATCCATTCTCTACAGAAATTTTACAAGGATGGAGAGACAACATACTTTACTTAGCTCTAACAAGCTTTATCTCTTCTGAAAATGTAAATGGACAAGATTGCTATGTAATTAATCGTTTTCAAGATGGAAAACTATGGGTTAATAAAGAAACTGGTATAAAAGTAAAAGCAGAGGAAGGCAGTACAATAGATAACGGAATTACAATGCCTTTAATAGTAGAATATACAGATTGGAAAATTAATACCATAACGGACGAAGATGTAGAAAAACCAGATTTAGTAGGCTATACCATTATAGAATAATAAACAAGTTAAATATATAATTTACAAAAGGAATCCTGTTTTTGGGATTCCTTTTTTACACAATATATAATAAAGAAGCTGACCTAAAATTAAATTAAATCTATTTTAATAAAAGTATAATAATTGTCTTTTGAGATTTTTAAGCCTTGCGTGGGCGACCATTGTGACAGCTGCTTACGGCATTTATGCCGAGTTACAGATGTCCAAAAGGGGAAAGGTTTTAAAAATCGAAAAAGACAATTATTATACTTTAGTTATATATTATGATATTTTAGGTCAGCTTCTTTATTATTTATAAAATATTTACAAACCAAATTTTTTACATTATATCAGATTCTAAAAACACTTTCAATACTTTCCGCAAAAATAAAAAATATTGTTGAAATTAACGAAAAATTGCTTTACATTTTAGCAAAATATGGATATAATAAAAAAGCTATTAGGTATATTTTAATAGCAAAATTACACACATATTGTTTACGTAAAAGGCAATATGCCAAATTAGAAGGAGGTTCTTTATGAGTCACAAGTATGTTTACTTATTCAAAGAAGGAAATGCTAGCATGCGAGAATTGCTAGGAGGAAAAGGTGCTAACCTTGCAGAAATGACAAATTTAGGTTTACCAATTCCACAAGGATTTACAGTAACAACTGAGGCATGTACAAAATACTATGAGGATGGTGAAACCATTTCAAAAGAAGTGGAAGATCAAATTTTCGAAGCACTATCTAAATTAGAAGAAATTTCTGGAAAGAAATTTGGAGATAAAGAAAATCCATTATTAGTATCTGTACGTTCAGGAGCAAGAGCATCTATGCCAGGTATGATGGATACAATTTTAAACTTAGGTTTAAATGATGAAGTATTAAAATCAATAGCTGCAAAAAATGAAAGATTTGCTTATGATAGCTACAGAAGATTTATTCAAATGTTTAGTGATGTTGTAATGGAAATTCCAAAACCACTATTCGAAAAAGCAATTGACGAAATGAAAGAAAAAAGAGGCGTAAAATTAGATACAGAATTAACAGCAGAAGATTTGAAAGAATTAGTAGGAACATTTAAGGCAATTTACTTAAAAGAACATGGAAGTGAATTCCCAAGCGATCCAGTAGAACAATTAAAAGAAGCTGTTAAAGCAGTTTTCCGTTCATGGAACAATCCAAGAGCTATTACTTATAGAAGATTAAACGATATTCCAGGAGACTGGGGTACAGCAGTTAATGTTCAAGAAATGGTTTTCGGAAACATGGGAGATGACTGTGGAACTGGTGTTGCATTTACTCGTAACCCAGCAACAGGTGAAAACAAACTATTTGGAGAATATTTAATGAATGCACAAGGCGAAGACGTTGTTGCAGGAATTAGAACTCCACAACCTATTGCAACTCTAGAACAAACCAACAAACAAGCATATGAGGATTTCGTAAAATATGCAAATGAACTAGAAAAACATTATAGAGATATGCAAGATATGGAATTTACCATTGAAAGAGGAAAACTATTCTTCTTACAAACTAGAAATGGTAAAAGAACAGCAAATGCTGCATTAAAAATTGCCGTAGATTTAGTAAATGAAGGCATGATTACAGAAAAAGAGGCTGTTTTAAGAGTAGAACCAAATCAATTAGACCAATTATTACATCCAAACTTTGACCAAGCAAAATTAAAAGCTGCAAAACCAGTAGCTAAAGGTTTAGCTGCATCTCCAGGAGCTGCAACAGGTAAAGTAGTATTTACAGCAGATAGAGCAGTAGAACTACATGAAGCAGGAGAAAAAGATTTAATTTTAGTAAGACTTGAAACTTCTCCAGAAGATATTGATGGTATGAATGTATGCCATGGTATTTTAACAGTTCGTGGTGGTATGACATCACATGCAGCAGTAGTTGCTCGTGGTATGGGTACATGCTGTGTAGCTGGATGTGGAGAATTAGTAGTAGACGAAGAAAAAGGAGAATTCAAAGATCCACAAGGAAATGTATATCATGAAGGAGATTACATTTCATTAGACGGTTCTACAGGAAATGTATATGGAGAAAAAATTGACACTGTTGATGCAACTGTTTCAGGAGATTTTGCTAAATTAATGGGATGGGCAGATCAATATCGTCAAATGGAAGTTAGAACTAATGCAGATACTCCAAAAGATGCAACTGTAGCATACAACTTTGGAGCACAAGGTATTGGACTATGCCGTACAGAGCATATGTTCTTTGCACCAGAAAGAATTGCAGCTATTCGTGAAATGATAGTTTCTAAAACAGTAGAACAAAGAGAAAAAGCTTTAAACAAAATTCTTCCAATGCAAAGAGGAGACTTTGAAGGAATATTCAAAGCAATGAAAGGCTACCCAGTAACAATTCGTTTACTAGACCCACCTTTACATGAATTCTTACCACATACAGACGAAGAAATTTCTGCTTTAGCAAAAGAAATGGGAATGACTTTTGAAGCATTAAAAGAAGTAGTAAATAGTCTACATGAATTCAACCCAATGATGGGACACAGAGGATGCCGTTTGGATGTTACTTACCCAGAAATTGGTGTAATGCAAACTAGAGCAATTATTCAAGCTGCTATTAATGTAAACAAAGAAACTGGAATGAATATTGTTCCAGAAATTATGGTTCCATTAGTAGGAGAAGTAAAAGAATTAAAATATGTAAAAGACATTATTGTAAAAACAGCAGAAGAAGAAATTGCAAAAGCAGGAGTAAAATTAAAATATGAAGTAGGAACTATGATTGAAATTCCAAGAGCAGCATTAACTGCAGATGAAATTGCAAAAGAAGCTGAATTCTTCTCATTTGGTACAAATGACTTAACACAAATGACATTTGGATTTAGCCGTGATGATGCTGGAAAATTCTTAGGAGCTTACTATGATAAGAAAATTTATGAATCAGATCCATTTGCTAAACTTGACCAAGTTGGTGTTGGAAAATTAGTAAAAATGGCAGTTGATTTAGGAAAACAAACAAGACCAGATATTCACCTAGGAATTTGTGGAGAACATGGAGGAAATCCACCTACAGTTGAATTCTGCCACAATATTGGACTTACTTATGTATCTTGCTCACCATTTAGAGTTCCAATTGCTCGTTTAGCAGCAGCACAAGCAGCAATTAAGAACCCTAGATAAGTTATTCATAATTCTGAATCATGAAAAGTGCAAAAGATTAATTCTTAAACAAATAAACTAATATTATATCTTTTTTCCTTTTCATAAGTTCGTCCCATAGAAGTGAGAGCTTAATAAAGAATATAGTTCAAACTCTATATATTGCAACGTTTGACCTTGGTGTCGCAATTTCCATAATGTGCAAGAAAATCTATGATTTTCTGCACATACTAGTATGAAAATTGCTCCAATTCGCACTACGTGGCAAAGCCACTCCGTTTGGTCGCTTATGCGGTCTACACTTTTGCAATATATAGAGCTTGAACAAAAAAACTAACCGAAACTATTAATGGTCCTCGATTATGAAAAGTGCGAAAAGATATAATATTAGTTATAAATAGTATATAAAGTTAATATTTATTAACTTTTATATAAATTTAAAATAAAAGGAGAGAAAATTATGAAGAAATTGAAAACAATTTCAGTGTTAATGGTGGCTGTAATGTTAATTGCAATGGTATTACCATTAACAACAACTTTAGCAGCAACAGATGCCAAAAGCTTAAGTTATGGTGTGGAAGGCGAAAATGTCATTGAAGTAGATGGACGTTATTTTGCAAAAGAAGGAGACACTGTTACTTTATTTGCTTATGATTATGAAACCGGAGAAAAAGTAGTTTTACCAGAAAATGTAGGATTTAATGGTAATTCTAACACGATTGCATCAGGCAATCCAGAAGCTCCAGATACAGCAGAATTTACTTTAGATGAAACTTCTACCAAACTTACTGTAAAAAGTACAGATGACTGGATTAATTATAAAGTAGCAGATCTTACAACACAAGAAGAAGTAGGAAGTGTTAATTTAACAGTAAATGATGAAGTATATGAGCAAAAAGTTCTTACACTTAAAGCAAGACAATATGATTATGTATTAGAAGGCGAAAATGTAGTAAATATTGATGGAGATTGGTATACTTTAGTAGGAGATACTGTTACTTTAGTTGCTTATGATAAAGAAACGGGCGAAAAAGTAGCTATTCCAGAAAATATTGGATTTGACTATAGTGGACAAATTGGCGACGGACTAGAAGGTGAGGGAGAAAAAATAGATATTGTTTTGGGAGACTCAAAAAGAGATATTACCCTTAATAGTAAACATCAAGTAGCATTTAATGTAAGAAATCTTTTGAATTTAGACAAAATAGACGTAGTTGAAATGTGTGCTATTAGTGAAGCAAAATACAGAGAATTAACTGTAAACGAGCTAACAGACCCTACTACAGAAGAAATAGTATCAGCAATAGAAGACTACAAAACTACTATTGTAACAATGAGCACACCAACTTTAGTAGAAAAAGAAGTATTTTCAGCATTAAAAGATGCTAAAAAAGCTACTTTACAAATTAATGTAGCAAATGTTACATGGGAATTTGCAAGTGAAGATATTACAAAAACAGACACTGCTTTTACACCATCTGTACAAGTATCTGCAGAAAAATTTTCACATATTAAGCCAAATGATATTACAAATGGATTATTTATAGAATTTGCTTATGATGGAAAATTACCAGGAAAAGCAGATATCACTATATTTGTAGGAGCAGACAAATATGGAGACGGTCAAAAAGACCTAAACTTATATTATTATAATGAACTAACAGCAAAATATGAAGATATGGGAACAGCAACATATAACAATGGAAACTTAAAATTATCTTTAGAACATTGCTCAACTTATGCAGTAACAGAAACAAAATTGGGAGGTACTGGAGACACAACAACTTCTGGAGAAACTACTACACCAGAAGAGGAAAAAGATGAGACACCAAAAACAGGTGTAAATACTTATGTTGTATTGGCAAGTGCTTTGGTTGTTATTTCTTTAGGTGCAATTGTAGTAATGAAAAGAGTAAAATAGACTACTAAATAAAACTATAAAAATCAAGAAAACATAGTATGTAATTAAAACCATACTATGTTTTTTATAAAGCTAGAGAGCATAAAATTAACTATAGTTTGTAAATAGTTCAATTTAAAAATTAAATACATAGTTTGTAAATATTTGTAATTTTTAAAAGTCTTTATTTGAATTTTTATAAGAATATGATATAATTCATAATACATTGAAAAGAAGTTCATATCATAAAGTAGCCTAACAAGATTAAAGTAAAAACCATGCAGAAAAGAGATTTCAGAAAGGATTTGGCAATGAAAAAGAATATAAGTAAACATAGTAAAGAAAAAGACAACAAAAACATTCAAAAACAAATAGATAGAGAAAATAAAAGCAATAAAGAAAAACACTTTAAAGATAAAGAAAAAACTCATGAAGGCAGAAAGAAAAAAATAAATGGAAAATTAATAGCTATTATTATTTTATCTGTTATCTTAATTGCAAGTATTGCTTATTTAATTTACTATGTCTATACACAGTGGCAAAATAAAAAAATGATGGAGGATTTAGCAAATTTTGTAGCAACACCTAATACAGAAGTTAATCAAAATGCCTCAGAAGAGGAACAAAGAAAACAAATACTATTGGCTAATTTACAAGAATTAAAACAGCAAAATTCAGATTTAGTAGGATGGTTAACAATAGAGGGAACAGAAGTGGACTATCCAGTATTGCAAACAGACAATAACGATTACTATGTAAATCATAATTTCAAAAAACAATCCAATGAATTAGGAAGTATCTTTTTAGATAAAGATTGCAGTATAGAAAAGCCTACAGCAAATTTCCTAATTTATGGTCATAGAAGTAATGGTGGGCAAATGTTTGAAACATTAACAAAATATAAAAAAGAAGATTTTTATAAAGAACATCCTACCTTTGAATTTGCCACATTAGAGGAAGTTTCCAAATATCAAATTATTGCTGTATTTCAATCACAAGTATATTTAAAAAGTCAGGATGTATTTAAATATTATTTCTTCAAAGATGCTGAAAATGAAGAAGAATTTAATAACTATATTGAAAATGTAAAAAAATTATCTTTATATAATATTGCAGAAACAGCCCAATATGGTGACCAATTAATAACTTTATCTACCTGTGATTATCACGTAGAAGATGGAAGATTTGCAATTGTAGCAAAAAAAGTAGTTGACAAATAGAAGAAAAACGAGTATAATTTTATAGTATCCGTTTTAGGTAATAAAAATATAGATAGATTACAGCAAAATAGCAGAAGTTAAGGGAGGGAATTATAATGGCACAACCAAAAAGAAGATGGTCAAAAGCAAGAACACACTTAAAAAGATCAACATGGAAAATCGAAGCTCAAAATTTAGTAGATTGTCCACATTGTCATGAAAAAGTAATGCAACACAGAGTATGTCCAAATTGTGGATATTATGATGGAAAAGAAGTAGTTGCAAAATCTGAAAACTAAAATAAAAAATGATTAATAAGTTATAAAGAAGGAAGCATTTGATTGCTTCTTTTTTTGTTAAGAAAGGGAAAACTATTTTTAAGACTGTAAACAAGTAAATATATTGAATAAAAAGTTCTAGATTGTTTTTTTAATATAGAATATCAAATAAAAATTAAATAGGCTGAAAACAAAATTCTTTTAAACGAAATTATAGACTTACTGTTTAGAATATGATAAAATGAAATCATTAAAAAGTCAGTCTTTTAAGGTGAACTGTCCCAAGCGACCCCTTTTGGGGCCACTAAGAACCGTCCCCACAGAAAGGAAAGAAAAATGGAACAAAGAATAGATAAAACAAATTACTATTTAAATATTGCAAAAACAGTGGCGGAAAGAAGCACTTGTTTACGAAAAAAAGCGGGATGCGTAATTGTAAATCATGATGAAATTATTGCGACAGGATATAATGGAGCACCTAGAGGAAGAATAAATTGTATTGATTTAGGATATTGTACAAAGAAAAAACATTTTCCAGATATTAGGCATGGCGGTTATGATGCATGTAGGTCAGTTCATGCAGAACAGAATGCAATTATTAGTGCAAGCAGAAGAGAAATGATAGGTGCCACTTTGTATTTAGTACTTTTTAGACCAGAAACAGGAGAATATGACCCAGGAGCTAATTCTTGCCAAATGTGTAGGAAAATGATTATTAACTGTGGAATTGAAAAAGTAATTGTAAGAGGAAAAAGTGACCAAGAATATACAGAAATTTTGGTAGAAGATTGGATAAAAAATGATGATATGTTAGAGGGAAAACTAACTTATTAAAATAGCAAGTTTAGTCTTGCTATTTTTTTTCGAATAGTGTAAAATGAAATCGGAAAATATAATAAGAATCAGAAAATATAAATTATTTTTTAGTAAGAAATATAGTTTAATAAGAAATATATTTCAATAGTAAAAAAAGAATTATAAATTTAACATAAAAACAAAGAGAAGGTGAAAAAATGGCAAAGCCAATTGTAGCAATTATAGGAAGACCAAATGTAGGCAAATCTACTTTTTTTAATTATATTGTTGGAAAAAGAATTTCCATAGTAGAAGATACACCAGGTGTTACAAGAGACAGAGTTTATGCAGAAGCAAATTGGAGAGGAAGAGACTTTACTTTAATAGATACAGGAGGAATTGAACCAGAGTCAGACGATATTATTTTATCTCAAATGCGTAGACAAGCAGATATGGCAGTGGAAATTGCAGATGTTATTATCTTTTTAACAGATATTAAGCAAGGTGTTACTGCAGCAGATAAAGATATTGCATTAATGTTAAAAAAATCTAAAAAACCAATTGTTCTAGTTTGTAACAAGTCAGATACTTTTGGAAAAGTACCAGATGAATTATATGAATTTTATAATTTAGGTTTAGGAGAGCCATATGCTGTTTCTGCTGTTAATGCAAAAGGAATTGGTGATGTTCTAGATGCAATTTACGACAAGCTTCCAGAACAAGTAGAAGAGGAAGAGGACAAAAATATAATTAAAGTAGCAATTATAGGAAAACCAAATGTAGGAAAATCTTCTTTGGTAAATAAAATTTTAGGAGAAGATAGAATGATTGTAAGTGATATTGCAGGAACTACAAGAGATGCTATCGACTCTGAATTTGAAAATGAATTTGGAAAATATGTGTTAATTGACACAGCAGGAATTCGTAGAAAAAGTAAAGTAAATGATAATCTAGAAAAATATAGTGTTATGAGAAGTCTTTTAGCTGTTGAAAGAGCAGATGTGTGCATTTTGTTACTAGATGCCAAAGAGGGAGTATCTGCGCAAGACGCTAAAATAGCAGGAGAGGCCCATGAGGCAGGAAAAGGTATTATTATTGCAGTCAATAAGTGGGATGAAATAGAAAAAGATAATAATACAATTGAAAATTACAAAAAAGAAGTCTATGACAAATTATCTTATTTAAGTTATGCACCAATCATTTTTATTTCAGCTAAAACAGGGCAAAGAGTAAATAAACTATTTGAAATGATTAACATGGTAGCGAGTCAAAATGCATTAAGAGTTTCAACAGCTGTTTTAAATGAAGTGTTAAGTGAGGCAGTTACCATAGTTCAACCGCCAACAGATAAAGGAAAAAGGCTAAAAATCTTTTATATGACACAGGCTAGTACAAAACCACCTACATTTGTGGTATTTGTAAATGATAAAGAGTTATTCCATTTTTCTTATGAAAGGTATTTATTAAACCAAATAAGGAAAGAATTTGGATTAACAGGAACCCCAGTTAGAATGATAGTAAGAGAAAAAAATGAAAAAGAAAATTAGAATAAAAGTTAGCAAAAATGAAAAATCAATGCATTAAAACAAAAAAAGAAAAATAGTATAAAAGGAGAGTGATTTTTATGGCAGCATATATTATTGTTGCAATTGTTGCCTATTTATTAGGTAGTATTAGTTTTTCAGTTATTATTAGTAAAAAGATGGCAGGTTTTGATGTAAGAGAAAAAGGTAGTGGAAATGCAGGAAGTACCAATGTATTAAGAACTGTTGGAAAAAAAGCAGCTATTATTACTTTAATTTGTGATGTTTTAAAAGGAGTAATCGCAATATTAATTGCATTTTTAGTGGGAAAAATGGTATCTGGCTTAGATAATGCTTTATTAATACAACTAGCTGGTGTATTTGTTATTCTAGGACATACCTTCCCAGTATTTTTCCGCTTTAGAGGAGGAAAAGGTGTAGCTACCGCATTAGGAGTTTTGCTTATGACAAACTGGCAAGTAGGACTAATCTGCTTAGTATTTGCTCTAATTTTAATTGCATTAACTAGAATGGTGTCTGTAGGTTCTATTGCAGCAGCTATCTTATTCCCAGTACTTGTATTATTCATTGACCAAAACTACATTGTTTCTACTAGTGGATGGGATAACTGGAGTTACTTTATTTATAGTGTAATTGTAGCATTACTAGTTATCTTCAATCATAGGGAAAACTTAAAAAGATTATTTTCTGGAACAGAAAGTACGATTAGCTTTAAAAAATAGCTGAGTTGGGGACGGTTCTCAGTGGCCCCATCTGGGGTAACTTGGGACACTTCATCTAAAATGTTTTTAATTTTAATATTATGATAAAAGTCATAATATAATGGATATAATGATATAAATTAGGACTCAAAATTAAGGAGTGTCCCTTTTGGCTGATTTTCAGCCAAAAAGGAACGTCCCAAATGGCTGAAAGGAGAAAAAATGAAAAGAAAAATTGCAATTATTGGCAGTGGTAGTTGGGGTTGTGCTTTAGCAATTCATGCTGCTAAAATGGGACATGAAGTAAAAATTTGGTCTTTTTTACAAGAAGAAGCAGATATTATTAATCAAAAAAGAAAATGCAAATTTTTACCAATGGCAATTATGCCAGATAATATAGTATGTACTACCAATATTCAAGAAGCAGTAGAAAATACCGATCTAATTTTACATGTTACACCCTCTAGATTTTTTAGAAGTACTTTAAAGCAGTATAAAGACTATATTACAACTCAACCTGTTATTATCTGCTCTAAGGGTTTTGAACAAGAAACTTTATCTACTTTAAGCAAAGTGGCAGAAGAAGAAATTCCAAATGTAAAAATAGGAGCTCTTTCTGGTCCAAGTCATGCAGAAGAAGTTTGTATTGATATACCTACAGCAATTGTAATTGCTTCTAAAGATGAAGATGTGCAATACCAAGTGCAAGATACTCTTATGAATGAAAATTTAAGAGTATATACTTCTAATGATGTAGAAGGGGTAGAACTTGGTGGAGCTTTAAAAAATATTATTGCTTTTTGCGCTGGTATTATTGCAGAATTAAATTTAGGAGATAATACCTTCGCGGCCTTAATTACTAGAGGATTAACAGAGCTTTCTAGATTAGGTGTAGCCATGGGTGGTGAACACAATACTTTTTATGGATTATCAGGTTTAGGAGATTTAATTGTTACTTGTCTTAGTGAGCATAGTAGAAATAGAAAAGCAGGTAAATGTATTGGTAGAGGTCTTAGCATAGAAGAAACTAAAAAAGAAGTGGGTATGACTATTGAAAGTATAGATAATATTGAAGTTGCCTATGAGCTTGCAAAAAAATATAACATTGAAATGCCAATTGTAAATACAGTATATGATGTTCTATATCACAATTTAAAGCCAATGGAAGCAGTTACCAAATTAATGACTCGTGAAAAAAAGTGTGAGTAAATTAAAAAATAAGAAAATAAAAGGTATCAAAAATTGAAAAATATAAATAGATTTTTGTATATTTTTTATTTTTTTCTTCATAATAATAAAAGGAATTATTAAAAAGTTATGTAATTAGTTTTTAATTCTTAAATATATATTATCTTGTAGGATTTTTTCCTTTGACTATCTAATAATTAAAAGATAATATAGATAAAGATATATAGAAAGGA
Source organism: uncultured Clostridium sp. (assembly GCA_902492105.1). Classification (GTDB taxonomy): domain Bacteria; phylum Bacillota; class Clostridia; order TANB77; family CAG-508; genus CAG-273. The sequence goes on along the minus strand of CABUKD010000004.1, from coordinate 13,701 downwards.
AGATATACTTATTGAATTTAATAAGTATATATTATGAGGAAAATGTTATGGAAAATGTAATGAATAAATTAAGTAAAACAGCTATGCAGACTTATCGTAATGCAGCAGAGGCAACAAATAGAATTACACGTGAAATTAAACTAAAAGCAAATATGGCTGACAATAAATCACAAATTAATGATTTGTACGAGAAAATAGGAAAGAAAGTATATGAAAAATATTTACTAAAAGAAAATATAGATATGCAAAAAGATTTTGACAATGACTGTTCTATGATCGATGTACTTGCCAATGAAGTAGAAGATTATCGTATGCAACTTTTAAACTTAAAGGATTTGAAACAATGTAAAAATTGTCATAGCGAAATTGACTTGGAATTTCGTTATTGTCCTAATTGTGGTTTTGAACAACAAGAAACAATGAAAAGTACAGCAAAACCTACCTTAGAGACAACAGACACAGAAGATAGTTTGCTAACTAATTCTTATAACAAAAATAACGAAAATAACGAAAATAATGCAAATAATGCAAATAATAATGTTGAAAATTAGTATATGAATTAATATACTAGCTAGATAGTATGTAAATATAAATAAAATAAGTTAAAATAATTATAAATGGCGGTTAATGATAATGGGCTAAATTACTTACAAATGACTATATAAAACAACAGAACAAATAGTATTTTAAATAAAAAAAGTAAAATAAATGTGAGGAATGAATATGAAATTAGTAGTACAAAGAGTAAAAAATGCAAAAGTAGTAGTAGAAGGAAACGTAATAGGTGAAATTGAAAAAGGTTTTATGGTTTTGTTAGGTGTTGCCCCAACAGATACTAAAGAGATTGCAGATTTTTTAGTTCAAAAACTAATTAAACTAAGAGTATTTGAAGATGAAAATCAAAAAATGAATTTATCTATTCAAGATATAGATGGAGAACTTTTAATTGTTTCTCAATTTACTTTATATGCAGATTGCAATCATGGAAATAGACCAAGTTTTATTGGAGCAGCAGAACCAAACATGGCAAATGCTTTATATGAATATTTTGTAGAGCAATGTAAAAAACAAAATATTAAAAAAGTAGATACAGGTAAATTTGGAGCAGAAATGCAAGTAATATTGCAAAATGATGGACCGGTAACTATTATATTAGAAAAAAATTAATAAGGATAGCGCTCATATAAATAACGAATAACCTCATCTGCATTATTGGGAGTAATATTAATAAATAAGTCCTTATCTAAGCTAACCCACATGTTCATTTTATATTCTTCTTTATTTTCTATATAAGCACCAATAATATCTGCAATTTCAATAGGATTTTCATATTCTTTTTGCCATAATAAATGATTCTCTATTTTTTCAAGAGGTTTTTTTTGAAAATGATTTAAAAATCTAAAAATTTCTCCACTTTTATCACTATATAATTTTACAATAGCATTCATATTTTTTACCAATAGAATTGTATTAAACAGTTCTTCTTTCCTTTTTATACCAAAATAAATTTTCCATTTTTCTTATTAGTAGTATACATAAAATAAAAATATTTATACATGAGAATAAAAGGTAATTTTTTGGGGTAGTATAAAAATAAAGAATTGAAAACAGTGATTCAATTTTAGATATTTTATATAGATGTATAGGATAATTTTAGTGTTCTATATAACGTTAAAGCAAAGAAAGGAATTGTGAAGAAAACTGTGAAAAAAAATATTATTATTTTAATACTTACTTTTGTAATTATAGCATGCCTAATAGGATCTTTTATTGTTTATGCTAAAAATGAAGAAGGAAAACTAACACTGCAAACAAAAGTAACAGAAGAAATTAATTATTTAGAAAATTATTTAATATCTATTTTAGGAGATTTTAATTCTCTTTCTATACAAGAAAATACAATTCAATTAAAATCTGATAAAACAACAAGTGAAGAACAACAAGCAGAAACAAAACAGAGTGCTAACACACAACAGGAAGGAACAGTTAGTCCTACAGAAGAAATACAAAGTTCTTCTAACGAAAATACGAATACTTCACAAGGAAATGTTGAAGATAATACAGTAAATCAAAATGGACAATCTAGTTCAGCTGATAGTATTTTAGCAAAAGATGGAAAATATTCCACGAATTGGAGTAAAATAGAACTACAAATAGAACATCTTTACCAGACCTGGAATACTGTTACAATAGATTTACATGCATTAAATATAGAGGGAAATTCTATTTTATCATTTAGCAATTTTTTAAATACTGCAACACAAAATATCAAAAACAAACAAAAGGAAGATGCAATGAATGATGTTACAAAACTATATGGCTTATTATTAGATTATAAAAAACAGTATGAACCAGATAGTGAAGAAACAAAGCTAATGACAATTCAAAATTATACCATACAAGCATATACAAATGTAACAAATGCAAAATGGGAAGAAGCTAGCAAAGAGTTAACACAAGCAGAAAATGATTTTGCCAATTTGTTAAATACAGTAAATACAAGTGAAAATCAAAACCAAACTGTAAAAAATCAATGCTATATTTTATTAAATGAACTAAAAAGTGCAGTTACCCTACAAGATAAGGATATTTTTTATATTCAATTTCAAAACTTAATTCCAAAAATGGCACTACTTTAGGGACGGTTCTTAGTGGCCCCTAAAGGGGTCACTTGGGACACTTCATTATAAAAATGAAACAAAAGAATGTCCAACAGGATATCCTTTTAGATTATAATAAAAAAGCAATTTTAGGGGTTACGATAACAGTGTTTGCTTTTTTTTAGAAAACATGTTAGAATAAAATAGTAGTAAGTTGGATAGTCGCGTATAGCAAGGTCGAAAGGCAGCGTACGAGGAAAGTCCGGGCTCCATAGAGTAAGGATGCTGGATAACGTCCAGTGAGGGCAACCTTAAGGAAAGTGCAACAGAAAATAACCGCCTAAAATTTTAGGTAAGGGTGAAAAGGCAGGGTAAGAGCCTACCGCTAGTATGGTGACATACTAGGCAGTGTAAACCCCATCTGGAGCAACACCGAAAGCAGAAGGCTAAGACTACTCGTCATCTTCTAATTTGGTGGCATGAAATTTATAGTAATATAAATTCTAGATAAATGACTATCCTAGACAGAACCCGGCTTATAGATTTACTATTATATATATGAAAAGAAGCTGTTCTAAAAAAGAACAAATCTCTTATTTCTATAAAAGTATAATAATTGTCTTTATCGATTTTTAAAACCTTTCCCCTTTTGGACATCTGTAACTCGGCATAAATGCCTCGAACAGCTGTCACAATGGTCGCCCACGCAAGGCTTAAAATCTCAAAAGACAATTATTATACTTTTGCTATATATTATGATATTTTAGAACAGCTTCTTTTATGAAAAAAACGCATTAAAGTCATCTGGAATAGGCGCTACATAGCAAACCTTTTTCTTGCTAATAGGATGAAAAAAGGTTACTCGATAAGCGTGTAGCGCTTGCCTTGCAATAAGAGAAGAAGCAGAACCATAAAGTGTATCCCCTAATAAAGGATGACCAATAGCAGCAAAGTGAACACGAATCTGATGAGTTCTTCCGGTTTCTAATAAGCATTTTACTATTTCAAAATCTTCTGTAATTTCTAAATTGCGATTGGCAGTACCAACATTTTGTAGTATTTTAGCATGAATTTGTGTATTTCGCAAATTATTAAATATTTCAGAGTTGCGATTTATTACTTCATAATGGGTAATAGCTCTAGCACCATTTTCTGCAACACAACGTTTTATAATACTATTTTGTTCTCTAGCAATTGGCAAAGAAATAGTTCCGCTTACTTTTTTCTAATTTACCACTAATAATAGCAATATATTCTTTTTGAAAAAGATGATTTTGCATTTGTCTCACCAAAGCTTCTTGAACATATTCATTTTTGGCAAATACCACAATACCGGAAGTATCTTTATCTAAGCGATTTACAGGTCTTATTTTTTTCCTTAAGCTAATTTGATCAAAATAGGCACGTATACCATTAGATAAGCTGTCTGTATAATGTTCCATAGAAGGATGAACAGGAATCCCAGCAGGTTTATTTATAATCAAATAAGCTTCATCTTCATATAAAATAGAAAGAGGCATGTTGATAGGAACAATGATAGAATTATCTTCTTCATCATCTAAATCACAAGTAATCATATCTCCTGGCAAAATTGCATGGTGCACATATACTATATTTTGATTTAAATAAATTTTTTGAAGTTTTTTCAGCTTTAAAAGAAGTCTATCAGACATTTGAAATTCTGCCTTCAAAACTTCTTTTACATTTTGATAATGATTTGTTTTAGGAACTTTATAAATTAATTTCATTTAAGGTTACATCCTTTATTCATTTAATATTTTTCATGTTTTATTATGACAGTTAAACCTTATTACTTTTTAATAAATATTAATATTTATTAATTGTTTTTTATATTTATTAGTATTTTTCTATAATTGTTATAATTTGGCTATTATTCTAAATTTCTAACTATTTTTAGATTCTAAGAAATAAGTAGCCTCTAAATCTGCTTCATGTAAAGCTAAAGCCAAAGGATATTTTTCGTAAGCATTTCCAATCATATTATAAAATTCTTTAGGTTCTGTAAATCCCATATGCCAACGGATTGCATACATTTCTTCCATGGTTAAATCTATAAATTTACTAATCATCATAACAGATTTTTCACCATGACCATAAGGAATGGTATCATTTGTTGTATAGTATGGCTCTTTTACCCAAACACCATCTGCATTTTTCTTATTACGATAATCTACAGTATAATAATTAGTTTTACAAATATCATGTAAAAGAGTAATTAAAATAATGGTATCATCAGAAGCTGAAATAACTTCTGAATATGGCTTTTGTGATACTTTTTCCTTTAAAAGGTGATAGACATTTAAACTATGTTCCAACAAACCACCTTCATAATTGCCATGAAATCTGGTACTTGCTGGAGCCTTAAAAAAGTCAGTTTTTTCTAAATAAGTAATTAATTTTTCTATGCCTTCTCTTTGTACCGATTTTAATAAATTTAAAAATTCTTCTTTCATTTTTACATTATTCCTTTCTGTGTTATGGATTTTAGTATATTAAAAACTACTAACTTATATTAACAAAATCTAGTATAACATATAAAATAGAAAAAATACAATGCCTAGAGTAAATTTGATTTTTATAAATAAAAATTTGCATCATAATTACAGTAGAAATTGTATCATTTTGATGAATAATTCTAGAAAAACTAAATAGATTTGCAATTTCTGGAAAAATGAGGTATAATTAAAAAATGAGTAGGGAAGATTCCCTTTGTAGAAATTCACAATAAAACTTTAGAGTGGAGGAAACATAATGGAAATGAAATATCTTAGACCTGTGGAAGAAAATATTGACGAAGTTGTAAAAGGCATTGCCGAACAAAAAGTATTAGAACTTGACGATGATGTGCGGAAAAAGTACAATGTAACCATATTGCAAGGCATCCAAGGAGATAATTATCTTGCTTGTTATTATCAAACAATGGAGTATATTCATCAACATGATATCGTAGGACCGGCAGATACATTCATAAGAGCATCCTGCATGTGTAAGGCATTAATTCAAGAAAGAGTAGTTAGTTTTAAGCTTGATGAAGATATACCAAAGGAAGTACTTTTTCTAAACTTTGACATCGCATTCACAGTTGCCTGTGAGATGATTAAAGAGCCTGTGACCTTTAAAAAAGATGAAAATGGAACATGGATGGCTTTGGAACAGCCAAAGCTTAAAGGTATTACGGTTCCAAGGGGAACCATTGAAAATTCACCTTTAAAACAGAGAATTCTTGAAGCTATGGCAAGGGACTATCTAAACAACCGTTACTTTTCCGCGATGCAGTTTTCAAATTTACTTCAGTTGTTGTATTTGTACAACATTTAGTTTTGGTTCTGAAAAATGAAATTAGAATTCCAAAAGAAAAAGCCCCTAATTAGGGCTTTTTCTTTTGTCAATGGGGACGGAGATTTTTGACAATTTTTGGTGCGAATAGTGGGACTTGAACCCACACGCTATAAAGCACACGCCCCTCAAACGTGCCTGTCTGCCAGTTCCAGCATATTCGCATGTGTTTTATTAATGGTACTCAATGCACTATGCGGATTGTAAAACAATCATGTGCATATGAGAAAGTCACCTTTTTTATTTTATAATATTTTTTATAAAAAATCTAGCTTTTTTGCAGAATTTTTCAATCTTAGAATAATGATTATTTACAACTTATAATTGTAACAATAATTTTAAACAAAAAGATAATTATTAGTAATGCTTGTAACAAGCAATTGACCATTTAAAAATTTTATAGTATGATAATAAAAAGGTTTATAGGTAGCCTTTAAAAAAACCTAAATATATGATACGAGGACGGAAGCAACAAATGAAAATATTAATGGTTGGAGATATTATAGGAGAAAATGGCTTAGATAAAGTAAAACAAATATTGCCAAAGCTAAAAGCAGAAAAAAATATTGATTTTGTAGTAGTCAATGGAGAAAATGCAGCAGGAGGAATGGGACTTACTTTTAAAACATGGAACGAGTTATTAAAACTACCTCTTGACTGTGTAACTATGGGAAATCATACTTGGGCTAAAAAAGATATTTTTACTTTTATAGATCATCCAAAACTAATTAGACCGGCAAATTACTCAAAAGGTGTGGTAGGTAAAGGATATGGAGTTTATGAGTGCAATAACAAAAAAATAGCAGTTATAAATCTAATTGGTAGAACAGATATGAATGTTTTATCTGAAAATCCTTTTACAGTAGTAGATGAATTAATAGAAAAAATAAAATCAGAGGTAGATTTTTTTGTGGTAGATTTCCATGCAGAAGCTACTGCTGAAAAAATTGCTATGAAATATTTTTTAGATGGAAAAGTTTCTATTTTAGTAGGAACTCACACCCATGTGCAAACTGCAGATGAAGAAATCACACAAAAAGGAATGGGCTATATTACAGATTTAGGTATGACAGGTCCAAAAACTTCTGTAATAGGTATGGAAGTAGAGGCTTCTGTAAAAAGATTTTTAACTTCTCTTCCAGAGAGGTACAAATTAGCAGAAGGCGAATGTATTTTTAATGGATGTATTTTTGAATTAAATGAAGAAAATGGTCACATTTGTGAAATAGAAAGAATTTTCTTAAAATAGATGACAAAAAATGTAAAAAAATGGCGATAAAAACTTCCACTTTTTTCCAAAAAATACTAGACAAAAAAAGAAAAATATAATATAAATATAATTGTTCGCGAAACAAAAAAATAAATTATAGGAGGCAAAAATGGAAGTTTTAAAAATCTCATCAAAATCAAATCCAAATTCAGTAGCAGGAGCAATAGCTGGTTTGGTAAAAGAATCAAATAAGGCAGAAATGCAGGCAATTGGGGCAGGAGCATTAAATCAAGCAGTAAAGGCTATTGCAATTGCAAGAGGGTTTGTAGCACCAGCAGGAGTAGATTTAGTATGCATACCAGCATTTGCAGAAGTAGAAGTAGAAGGGGAGGACAGAACTGGTATTAAATTAATTGTAGAAAGTAGAAAATAGTAGGCAAAATCAAAGTATAAAAACAAGATAAAATGATAAAAAGATAAAAGATTAAAAGCTAAAAAACAAAAAGAAAATTAATACTAGGTTATAAAGTAAAAAAATAGGTTTAATGGGTAAACCATATTTATATAGGGCACAAAAATAACAATATTTTTGTGCTTTTTTTGTATGAATAATTGCAAAAAGTGGAAAGATAGTATATGATAACAACAATAATAAAACAACTAGGAATATTTACAAGGAGAGATACATGAAGTCAAACTCTATAAAAATAATAATCATTTTATTTATTTTGTTTATTATAGCAGGAGTAGTTTATTTCCTTTTGCAAAATCCTTTTCAGGAACAAGAAGAAAACCAAGAAATTACTTATGAAACAGTAAATATGATTACCAATATGCGATTAGGTATTTCAGACTATGATAATATCCATCCATATCTTACACAAAACCGAGAAATTCTCTATTTAGATCAATTAATTTTTGAACCACTACTTACTATTACCCAGGACTATCATATTACTACTTGTTTAGCACAAGAATGGTCAAAAGTAGGAGACAAAAGTTATGTTGTTAAATTAAAAGAAAATGTAAAATGGCAAGATGGTAGTGACTTTACAGCAGAAGATGTTAAATTTTCCATAGAAACATTGCAAAAAACTACAAATTCTATTTATATAGAAAATGTAAAAGAAATTAGTAAGGTAGAAATTGTAGATGAACATACCATAAGAATAGAACTAAATAAGGCAATCCCATTTTATGAATATAATTTAATTTTCCCTATTATTTCTTCAAAACAATATAAAAAGCAAGACTTAGAAAAATCTACGCAAATTCCTGTAGGAACAGGAAAATATCAAATTACAAAAATGACAAAAGATAGTATAGAACTAACTAGAAACAATAATTATAGGGAAAGTAATTTAAACAATCAAAATATGAAAACCATAGAAATATTTTTGTATGATACTATGGGAGAAGTATATAATGAGTTTAAATTAGGAAATATTGACTTTTTCCATACAGCAAATCATAATATAGAAGAATATATTGGAAGTATGGGCTATGGCAAAAAAGTGTATGGAAATAGAGAATATGATTATTTAGCAATGAATTGCCAGGATACTATTTTACAGTATCAAGAAGTAAGAAAAGCTATTAGCCTTAGCATTAATCAAGAAAAAATTGTAGCATCTGTATTAGAAGACCAAGCAATAGCGTCTTATTTCCCATTAGATACTAAATCCTATTTATTAAATGAGATAAATGTAAAGCAAGAAAGCAATACAGAAAAAGCAAAAGAAACTTTAGAAAATGCAGGATGGAGCTATGAATATGGAATATGGCAAAAAGAAATTGAAGGCAGAACAAAAACACTTAATTTTACTTTATCTGTGAGAAAAAGTGATGAAACCAGAGTAAAAATAGCAGAAGAAATAAAAAAAGAGTTAGAAAATGTAGGTATTAAAGTTTCTATTGAACAAATATCAGATACACAGTATCAAAAATATCTTGCCAACCATCAATATGAAATTCTTCTTACCGGGGTGAATACATCTCTTTCTCCTGACCTTTCTGGCTTTTTAGGAGAAAGTAACTTAGCGAATTACGAGAATGAAGAAATAAAGCAAATTTTGCAAGAATTAAATAATATTACAGAAGAAAATTTACAAAAAGAAAAGTATAAAAGAATACTAGAAATTTATCAAAAAGAAGTCCCATATATTGGACTATATCGTAATCAAGACATTGTAGCATATAGTGCAAGTTTAATGGGAGAAGTTGATCCTAACAATTATTCTATTTATTATCATTTAGAGGAGTGGTATAGGCAGTAAAAGTTTATTAGCTTTTATAACTTGAGTTACTATAATATATTTTCTTTTTTTCATAAGCTCGTCCCATAGGCTTGTGAATAATGGGGGTTACAATTCACAGATATGGATATTACTTGTGTAACTGATATATATGTATTTTTATTACGTCCCCCAACTTAAGACTTAAATAAAAATACATATATATCAGTTACATAAAATAAATTACAGTCTGTGAATTGTAACAATAATGGTAGAATATTAATAAAAAATAAAAAAATGCTTGACAAATAAAAATAATAAGGTATAATAAACACAAACAAACGTTTATAGAAATATTAAATAAACGAAAATTAAAAATAAAGTGAAAATAAACATTTATTAGGAGGAAAAAAGAAATGAGTAATGAAAATTCAGAAAAAATGAAAGCGTTGGAAGCAGCATTAGGTCAAATAGAAAAACAATTTGGCAAAGGTTCTGTTATGAAATTAGGAGATTATACAGCAATGAATGTAGAAGCTATTCCAACAGGAGCTTTAAGCCTAGATATTGCTTTAGGTATTGGCGGTATTCCTAGAGGAAGAATTATAGAAGTATTTGGTCCAGAATCTTCTGGAAAAACAACAATTGCTTTACATATGATTGCAGAAGCACAAAAAATGGGAGGAGAAGCAGCTTTTATAGATGCAGAACATGCATTAGATCCTGTTTATGCAAAACATTTAGGTGTAGATATAGATAATTTAATTGTATCTCAACCAGATACAGGTGAACAAGCACTAGAAATTGCAGAAGCTTTAGTAAGAAGCGGTGCATTAGATATTATTGTAGTAGACTCTGTTGCAGCATTAGTACCAAAAGCAGAAATAGATGGAGACATGGGAGATTCTCATGTAGGTTTACAAGCAAGGCTTATGTCACAAGCATTAAGAAAATTAGCAGGTGTTATTAATAAATCTAAATGTGTTATTGTATTTATTAATCAATTAAGAGAAAAAGTAGGGGTTATGTTTGGTAATCCAGAAACAACTCCTGGTGGTAGAGCTTTAAAATTTTATGCTTCTGTTAGATTAGACATTAGAAGAGTAGAAAGTTTAAAACAAGATGGAGAAGTAATTGGAAATCGTACCAGAGTAAAAGTAGTAAAAAATAAAGTTGCTCCACCATTTAGAGAAGCGGAATTTGATATTATCTATGGTAAAGGTGTTTCCAAAGAAGGCAATATTTTAGATATTGCAGTTAATTTAGACCTTATAGAAAAAAGTGGTTCTTGGTTTAGTTATCAAGGTACTAGAATTGGTCAAGGTAGAGAAAATGCAAAAGCATATTTAGCAGAAAATCCAGAAGTAGCAAAAGAAATTGAAACAAAAATAAGAGAAAATTATGCTGCTGCTTTTGAAAAAAGTTTAGGTGACGAAGTAATAGACGAGGAACAAGAAAAGGAACCAGAAACAGAAGAATAAAGGAGCTAGAAAAATTGTATAGTGTAGAAGAATTTGATAATGCTAAAACAAAAGTACTAAAATATATTCTATTTAAGAAGAGAACAGAAAAAGAAGTAAGACAAAAGTTCTCTTCTTCTTTAGATGAAAATTTGTTAGATGATGTAATAGAAAATTTAAAAGAAAATGGATATTTAAATGACCACAATTATATAGAAAGAGCAATAAAAGAATTTTTAGCTATTAAAACTATGTCTATTAAAGAAATGAAAAATAAACTCTATACAAAAGGCTTAGAAAGTGATATGATAGAAACATATTTTATGGAACATGAAGAAGAATTAGAGCAATATGAAATTAGCTGTGCAAAAAAAATAATACTAAAAAAGCAGTTACAAATGCAGCCAGAAGAAATAGAAGCTTTTTTATATAAAAAAGGTTATAGTAGAGAAACCATAGGAACAGCCAAAGAAGAGTTAGATTAAAATATATTAGCTAAAACATAAAAAAATTTAGTTTCAAGTAATAATTGAATTTGCTAAAAATAAACGAAATACAAAAAGAAAAAAACTAAATTGAGAAAAATAAAAAAGTAGGGAAAGAAAAATGCAAAATGTATTAACATTAGAAACAAATCAATATAAGATTAAAATAGAAAATTTTGAAGGACCATTAGATTTATTATGTCATTTAATTGATAAAAATAAAATGGATATTTGTGATATTAAAATTAGTGAAATTACAGATCAATATATTGCTTATTTAAATGCAATGGAAGAAATGAACTTGGAAATTGCAAGTGAGTTTTTAATTATGGCATCTACTTTGTTATATTTAAAATCTAAAACACTTCTCCCAAACGTAGTTGAGGAAGAAAAAGAATTAACAGAAGAGGAACTATTAAGAAGAATTGTAGAATATAAAAAATACAAAGAAATTACAAAAAAACTAAAAGAATGTTTAGAAGAAAACAGCAAAAAGGTTTTTAAAGGTCCAGAAGTAATACAATTACCAAAACAAAAATTAGAACCAAATTATCATAAAGAAATCATTTCTCAAACTTATGAAGCCTTAATTCAAAAAAATGCTCAAAAACTAAATCAAAATGCAAAAAATATTGAAAAAATTGCAATTACAGATACTTATACAGTAGAAAGCAAAGTAAAAGTAATGTTTAAAGAATTAATTCGTCATAAAAAATTTGTATTTAATAGACTTTTTTCTGCAAAAAAATGTAATAAACAAGAAGTAGTAACAGCATTTACAGGACTTTTAGAATTATCTAGAAGAAGTAAAGTAACTACCAACCAAGAAAAACTTTTTGGAGATATTACTGTAGAAAAAGCAAAAAGAGCATAAGTAAATGTTTAAAATTTACAAAAAAGGAAAAACTAATATCAAAATAGCCTAAAAAGGAGTGGGCATAATGATATTAGTTTTAATTTTGCTTACTATTCTTATTTTTCTACTTTTACTCACTTTACTTATTGTTATTTCAACTTTAAAAATAGAAGTGCAAAACCTTTTTGTTTCCAACATAGAAAAAACTTTTAATACAAAGCCGGCATCCGAAAAACCAACAAAACAAGAAGAGTTCAAATCATTTTTAAAAGAACAAGAAGATAAAATACAAAATTATTCTCAAAGGCAAATTGAAAAAGTAATATTCTTTTTATTTATTGGCAAATTTAATTGGCTTAAAATTACTTTAAACAAAAAACGAGTGAAAGACCTTTATACCAAAATGCATTTAGAAAGAATTGACATCAAAAAATTAGAACAAGACTTTAAATTAGAGGACTTAAAAATTTTTCCAAAACTGAAACCGAAAATATCTTATTTGAATTTGCAAGCAAGTATAGGACTTAAAAGTCCTATAAGTACTGCTTTTACTGTTGCAAGCATAGCCTCTATTATTTCTATTTTATTACCTCATTTTACAAAAGAATGGAAAAAGGAAAATTATCAATATAGCATAAACCCTATTTATTTACAAAAAAATTTATACCAAATTAACTTTAATTGTATAATTGAATTTAAAATGGTACATATTATAAATGTAATATATATTTTTGTAAAGAAAGGAAAAAGTGAGAAAAATGAACGAACAACATCCAATAGAAAATCTTATGGTTACAGCTATGAATAGTATTCAAGACATGATAGACGTCAATACCATTATAGGGGAACCAATTGAAACCTCCAACAATATTATAATTATTCCTATTTCTAAAGTGGGATTTGGATTTGCAGCAGGAGGCAGTGAATTCAAAGGAGAAACCATTAATGAGTATACTAAAAAGGAAAAAGAAGAAGCAATTCAATATAGGCTTCCATTTGGTGGAGGAAGTGGAGCAGGTGTATCTATTTCACCAGTGGCGTTTTTAGTAGTACAACCTAATAATGTAAAATTATTACCAATTGAACACTGCTCTTCTGTAGATAGACTTTTAGACTATGTACCAGATTTAATGGAAAAAGTAAATAGCTTATTAAATAAAACAATGCAGAATAAGAAAGAAGAAAAGAAAGAAGAAATGAAAAATAAAGAAAAGGCAAGAAGAGAATTAAAAGAAACTTTAGATGATTTAGCAGAGCAAGAAACTAATAATATAATAAACAAAACAAGACCTAGAAGAACTAGAATACCTAGAAATGATAATATGTCACAGCAGCCAACTTATGAATACGAATATGATGAAACAGACGAAAATTTGGAAAATAGACCATATGATGAATAAACAAGAAACTGTGCGAGGCGTTTACGCCTCGCACAGTTTCTTATCAGACTGTTGACAAACCCCAGAAATTTTTTCTGGGGTTTGAACAAATAAGTCTTA
>CABUKD010000003.1 GCA_902492105.1 uncultured Clostridium sp. | reverse complement strand
TAAGACTTATTTGTTCAAACCCCAGAAAAAATTTCTGGGGTTTGTCAACAGTCTGAAATGTCCTACTTGAGTGTAGGACATTTTTACTGTTAAAAGTTTTTTAGTATTTAAATAATTACCACTTCTTTTTGCAATTACATAGTTCTGAAATATATCCTGCTAAACAACAAGGTGCTAGAATTACTACATATACTAAAACATATACAATAAATGCTAATATACTTCTTCTTTCTAATTTGCAATCAATTTCTTTCAGCATATTTTTTCTTCTAATTTCAATCACTAAGCAAAGTAGTAAGCCCAAAGGAATGACTAGTAAAGATATCCAGCTAATTAATAATGGATTTCCTAATGCTAATAGAATTAGTCCAAGTGGTACAAAAATAAGAAGTGCAAGATCGATAAATGGGAAGAATAAATCTAAAAACATTAAAAATTTAGATTTTAAATTTAATTTTTTTGCTCGAAATACTTTTACATTTTTAAATGCTTCTATCATCCCTCTTGCCCATCTTTTTCTTTGTTTTCCTAGGTCTTTTAGTTTTTCTGGAACTTCTGTATATGCAATTGCATTTTTTGCAAAATTGGTTTCATACCCTTTTGCTAATAATTGCCAAGTTAAAACAATATCTTCTCCTACACAGTTTTTCCAACCACCAATTTCTTTTAATAATTTGGTTTTATAGGCACTAAAAGCTCCTTGTGCAACTAGTGTCGAGTTGTAATTTCCTTGAACAAATTTTACACCAAATATTCCTAAAGTATAGTCCCATTCTTGTAACTTTGTAATAAAGCTCTTTTTTGCATTTTTAACAAATAAGCATCCTGCTACAGCTGCCGTTTTTTCATTCGAGTTCATTAATTGTTTCATAATGTTTCTGACTGCTAAAGGATGTAAAGTAGTATCGCCATCAATTGTAATTGTATACTTAGTAGTTACTTCTTGTAGCCCCTTATTTAAGGCTTCTGCTTTTCCTTTATGCTCTACTTCTATAATAGTTGTGTTAGGACCCAAGTCCATGGATTGTAGTAATTCTAGTGTTCCATCTGTTGAACCATCATCTATGATTTTCACGCAAATTTTTCCACAATATTTTTGCTTTTGAATAGATTCTAATGTCTCTTTTATTGATTCTTTTGCATTATAGACTGGTATTAAAATGGTAACATCTTCTTCTTTTTTTGGACATGTTTTTTTGTCTTTTTTCTCAAACAGTAAGCTAATAAGGTTAAAGACATAATTAAAACCTGGTACAATAGCAATAAAAGTTACAAGATAAATTGCTAAAAAATAGCCAAAATAGCAAGCGATATCATTTATCCAATTAATGTTAATACAAATTGAAATTATAAGACATAATAATGAAATCATTATTGTTATTAAAAACATTTTTCTCACCTCACTGTATCTTATGAGGAGTGTCGAAAAATGGTGATAAGTATCAAAATATGTCTAAAGTGAATATCATATAGAGAGGTGAATTTGTGTGAAGAAAAAAAAGTTAATCATCATTTTTTGTTTATTAGTGATAGTAGTTTTTTCCATATGTACTTTTCAATATTATCAATATAAACAAAGACCTAATGTTGTCATTCCAATATTACTTTATCATAATTTTGTAACTACAGTGCCAGAAACAGACCCAGACAATTTCCAATATATTAATACTCCGAAAAGCTTTGAGGAAAATATTCAGGCTCTATTAAATCATGGATATACATTTTTATCCATGAAAGAATTAGATGAAGCAAACAGAGGCATTAGTAGCCTTCCAGATAGGCCAATTCTTATTACTTTTGATGATGGCTATTACAGTAATTATGAATATATCTTTCCTATTTTAAAAAAGTATCATGTGAAAGCTTCTATTTTTATCGTAACTGATAAGATTGGAAAAGAAATAGATGGTATTAAATATTTAGGATGGGAAGAATGTTTAGAAATGCAAAACAGTGGGCTAGTGGAAATAGGTAGTCATAGCACTAAGCATGTTTTTTATAACAAACTCCCTGTTCGAAAAGTTCGTGACGATGTTACAAAATCCTATGAAATAATAGAAGAACATTTAGGAAAACAGGCTTTAAAGGTGTTTGCTTATCCTTATGGTGCTTATACGAATGAAACTGTAAGAGCTTTAAAAAATAATGGAATTGATTTTCAGATATATAATATTGGAATTAATAATTTTAAAGATTTCAATACCAATTATATCAAAAGAATTAATATTCCTTGTGAAATGACAGGAAAAGAAATTATACAGGAAATAGAAAATTTTTGAAAAAGGAACAAAAAGTTTAAGAATTGAAAAAGGAAATACGCAAAATTGGAGTAAATTTATTTTATTAAGAGAAGTAGCTTCGCCATTTGTAGCATTTTGATTTGCTAATATGCACGACCCAAGGAAATTTAATCTTATTGTATAGAAAAGTGTTAGAATTGTCTTTTGAGATTTTTAAGGCCTTGCGTGGGTGACCATTGTGACAGCTGTTCGAGGCTTTTATGCCGAGTTACAGATGTCCAAAAGGGGAAAGGTTTTAAAAATCGAAAAAGACAATTCTAACACTTTTAACACTTTGTATGAATTTTATATGTGCTATTTATTCTACCAACTTAATTTTTTATATTTTCTTTTGTAGTTAAAATCTTTTGCTATTAAATATAATCTTCTTTTTATGGAAGTATCTTTTTTATATTTTAAAGGATTTACGATTTTTCCTTGTTTCATTAATCTTAATATTTCTTCTTTTAAAGGTTTACTTGTTACATATTTTTTTATAACACTTTTTGGAACAAAACTTAACACCATCTTGTCCTTCATTAAAACGCATGGTTTTTCTTTATGATAAATTAAGTCATCAATTAAATATTGTACTAAATTATGGCCACAAGCAGCTAAATAATAACTACATCTAGCTTGTCTAGGATTAATTTCTAATACTTTATAGGTTTTGGTTCTACTATCATATTTTAGGTCAAATTCTGCAAATCCTTGGTAGCCAATTCTTTCCATAAAAGCTTTTAAAGGCTTTACAATTTCTTCTTGGTTGTTTCCATGCTCATCAAAACCATTAACCAATAAAGTGCAGTTGCCTATTCCACCTGGATTTCTTTCTTGTAATCCTATTTGTGCAAAAGTAATTAGTTGTACTTTTTTCTCTTTACTACAATAAAATACACAGTCATAAAGAGCACAATCATCTCCAGGAATAAACTCTTGTATAACTAAATTACTATGGTATCCAGAGGCTTCTATTTTGTCTATTACATTTTGTAACTCTTCTCTTGAAAATACCTTAAATACTTTATACATTCCTTCAAATTTATGTTGATGATATTCTATATTATTTCCTGGTTTTACAATTAAAGGATATTGCAATTGCTTTATTTTTTCTTCGTCTATTGCTTCTTGTACTCCACATGGATAATTATAGGTTTTTGGAATATCTAGTTCACTATTTTCAAAAGTTTGATAAAAAACATCTTTTACTAGTAAATGATTTAAGATTTCAAGACTTGGATAATTATGCACATACTTAGGACTTAGTTTTTCTTTGTTTTCAATAATTAATCGAACTAATTCATCACTAGTTCCAATTAACAGAATTGTTTCTACTTCTTTTTCTTCGGCATAGTTATTTAAAGTAGTAACAAAAGTTTCCGCACTTTCAAAGTTTTCTACTTCTTTAAAATTAACAATCTTACTATAAGAAACAACACCAACTGCTTTTTTAGCAATAACATCTACCTTTTTGTGATAAATTTCATGATAACATCTAGCCATATAATAAGCATTAAAATCACTTCCTAAAATTAGTACATCAAAATTTGTTTTCATCTTTTCTCCTTTTTTTATATTTTTTAATTGCAGTTCCTTACCTATCTTGTCATTTTAACTACTTTATTATTTACGTTCATCTATTTCTATAATTTTTCCATTTTTCACTAACACTCTTGGTACCCAGTCGTTAAACATACAAGATCCTTCATATACACTAGTTCCAATATATTTTACTACTTCTTGCATTGGAAGCCCTTCTCCAATTAAAGTAACTATATCTTTTTCATGAACGGTTTCATCTACTTTAGCAATTATCATTCCCATGTTTACTTCCCCAATTAAAGAATATCTTTTTCCATTTATTAAAATTGGTCTTCCCTTATTTTTTCTAGAGAATCCATCTGCATAACCAATAGGAATAATTGCCACATACATATCTTCTTGTGCTTCATAAACTCTTCCATATCCCACGAAACTACCTTTTTTAATTTTCTTTACTTGCATTACTTCACTATATAAAGAAAATGCTGTTTTCAAATCAATATCAATATCTGTTGTGGTAGGACTAATGTGATGTTTTTTATGGTAATATGCTCTTTTCCACTTTCTTAATGTATTCCAAAAATCTTTTGGTAATGGCTTTGGAGTTGTGTTATAACCATATAAAATAATTCCTAAACGAATTCCGTTAGCAAAAGGAATTTTATCATGATTTAATAAAGTTTGGCTTCTTCCCAAATGTACAATTGGAATTTGTGTTAAATCAATTTCAGAGGTAAGTTCTTGGAAGCTATTCATTTGGTTATCCCAAGAGACATCATAAATACCATCAGTAGCAAAATGAGTAAAAATGCCTTCCAAAAAAACATTTGGCTTTTTTCTTAATTCATCTACTACTAATTTTACCTCATTTTTATCATTAAAACCTAATCTACATAAGCCACTATCAATTTTAAGATGCACTTTTAAAGGTTTTTGAATTTCTTTTTGTATAAGTTGTTTAAAATATTCCATGCTGTGAACGGTAATGGTAATGTTATTATCAATACAAATATCTAAAAATTCCATATCTATTGGTTCTAAACACAAAATAGGAATGGTAACACCATCTTTTCGTAAACTCATTGCCTCTTCTAAAGAAGCAACTGCAAAATAGTTAATTCCACTTTCTACTAAATATTTAGCTATTTTATCACTATGTCCATAGGCATTTCCTTTTACTACCCCAAAATAGTATTGATATTCTGGATATTTTTGAATAATTTCCTTTACATTATGCTGTAAATGGTCTACATTTATCTCAATATAAGTATCTCTATACATATTTTTCCCTTCTTTACTTACTTATTTTATATTATTATATTTTGTTTTTCAGATTATATCACATTTAATTTACTCAGCCAAGAGGGACGTTCCTTTTTGGCTGATTTTCAACCATTGGGGACGTTCCTTTTTGGTCGAAATTCAGCCATTTGGGACACTCTTTTCTTTTTCTAATTATATTTTTTACTCCAATGTTTTTTATTAAAAGTATTTGCTATCCAAATTAACAGAAAAAAGTAATTCTCTATAACTAAAGTTGATAACAAGGAGTGTCCCTTTTGGTAAATTTTCAGCCAAAAAGGAACGTCCCCAATGGTTGAAACAGAAAATCGACCAAAAAGGTTTTTCCCTTTGGCCGATTTTAAAATATGAATTCATATAATTTATATAAATTACTATCTTATTTTTTATTTACTAAATCTTTTAATGCTTTTCCAGCTTTGAAAACAGGTGCTTTAGAAGCAGGAATTTTGATTTCTTCTTTAGTTTGTGGATTTCTTCCTTTTCTAGCAGCTCTTTTTCTTACTTCAAAAGATCCAAATCCAACTAATTGAACTTTATCTCCTTTTACTAATGCGTCTGTTACAACATTAACGAATGCATTTAATGCTACTTCTGCATCTTTTTTTGTTTCTCCTGTTTTTGCTGCCATAGCTGCGATTAATTCTGATTTGTTCATTTAACATTACCTCCTATAAGATTTTTAAATGTGTAGATTGCTATTCATATCTACTATTATCATTATTCGTCATTCTTTTTCAAAATCCTTCTTTTTTTTATTTATTTTTTTAGCTAAGTCATGCTTTTTCTAAGGGTTTGCGTTATCGTGTCTCCCGTAAGTGTTCATTCTACTGGGTTTCACGTTTCTCTATAAATTCTTGTTCTTTTTAAAAAAATATATATTTTTTCTCCATAAGGGAGCCTAATAATCTCTTCTTTTGAAAAAACATGCAGTAAAATTACACTAATAGCATAAACTATAACTGCTAATATCAGTGTCAAAATTGTTGCTATTTTATTTCCTAATATTCCAATAGCAAAATGATAGAATGTATAAGAAACAATTCCCATCATAATAGTTGCCCAAATTGGCTTTGCTATTATTTTCTTCTTGTCTAGTTGCAAGGAAATATTTTTTCTTAAGATTTTAAATTCTATGGTAAATGCAATGATATGACAAATTACAGTAGAAATGGCAGCTCCTGCAGTTCCTCCGTAAGAAAAATGTTTCTGGATTCATTGGAACTAAAAAACAGTTTAAGAAAAACTTTACAATTACTCCAATTAGTAAAGCTATCCCTGGCACTATAATTTTTCCCAATCCATGTAATGCTCCACTTATAGTCTGTTCTAATACAATAAAAATAATACCTAAACAACTAATTTGATAAATAAAACTACCAGAAGTTGCATTTGGAAATAAAAGCATTAAAATTGGTTTAGCAAATAATATCATTCCTACCATACAAGGAAGTCCAATTAGAATTGTAACTAATAAAGAAAAAGAAATTTTCTTTTTGACTGTTTCTGTATCTCCCATTGCTTTAGCAGTAGAAATTGCGGGAAGTAGTGCAGTTGCAAATGCCATATTCATAGACATTGGTAATGTAACTAAAGTATCTACTTTTCCTGTTAAAATTCCATATTGAATTTTAGCTTGTTCTTCGGATAAAAACTTTTTTAATCCTCTTACCACTGTAATGGAATCAATGTTTTTATTAATGGTTCCTAAAATACTACTAAAGGACATTGGAATAGAAACAGATAATATTTTTTGAATGGTTTTTCGTATTTTAGTTGGTCTATAATTTACACTATTTTTTATCTCCCAAGCAATTTCTTGTTTCATACTTTTATAATATCGATACAAGTAGAAGAAACAAAGAATGGTAGCTAAAGTAGTAGAAAGATTAGCTCCTGCTGCCATAATAGTAGTATCTACTCCTGTTGTCATAGCAATGCTTTCCACTAATATAACAGACATTACAGTTTTGAAAAATTGTTCTAATGTCTGTGCATGAGCAGTTACTTTTAAATGCTCCCTTCCATTAAAATAACCTTTAATTACACAACTAATTGCTACTAAAAACACAGAAGGTGAAAGTGCTACTAATGTTAATTCTGCTTCTGGTATTTGCAAAAAAGAGTTTGCAATATAGTGAGCACCAAAAAATAAAATACTACTACTTAAAAATCCAATGCTACCAAAAGTAATAAATGCAATTTTAAAAATGCGATGAGCTCCTTTATGGTCTCCTATGGCAACACGTTCAGAGACTAATTTTGCAACTGCTCCTGGTACCCCTACTGAAGAGATAGTTAAAAATAAGGCATAAATTTGAAAACCACTACTGTAAATAGCATTTCCTTTGTCTCCAAAACCTTCTCTATTTGTTAAATACAATTTGTAAACCAATCCCAAAAGTTTATTGCATATCTGAGAAATCATTAATATAATAACACTTTGTACAAAAGTTTCTTTTTTTAATTTTCGCTTTTTCATTTTTAGCCTTTCTCATATTATTTTTTTGAATTTTCCTTTTTTCATCATTCAAACTTCCTGTTAATACATACTATAGAATTTTTTATTTTATTACAAAATTTTAAGTGTCAATGGGTTGTCAATGGGGACGGAGATTTTTGACAACTTTTTCAGAAATTATTTATTCTTTGAAATTCTTAATTTAAAGTTGTCAAAAATCTCCGTCCCCATTGACAACCCATTGACACTTTTTATAGTTTTTTCGCAAAAACTCTTGTATTTTTCGTTGTTTTATAAGATAATAGATATGTATAGATTTATGAAATGAAAGTGGTGAATTTTTTGAAACTGATTGATAAGTTTTTAAAATTCTTAAAGACAGATAGAAATACTTTCGTAACTTATATTTTAACATTAATATCTGCCTATATTTTAATAGATAGAATTGTAGAATTATTATTTATTATTTTTACAGGTGTTGCTTATTCTTATTGGGGACCTATTGAATATACTTTAGCATTTGCTTGTTTGGCCTTTGCCTTTTTCTTCTCTGGCTCTTCCAAATTTGCACCATCTGATGTAGCAAAATATAGAATCTTCCATGCATTTTTTGTAAGTTTTTATATTTTAATTGTATGTGCAGTGGTACAATGGTTAAACCAAGCAGTTTGGTTAGGACTTCTATCTTTGCCAAATTATCCAGAACTTGCTACAGAGTTTTACTATTTGTTTAAACCAGCCTTTACTGCAATTGCCATTTACATTCCACTCGTTACTTTCTATAAGGTACTTAAATGGTTATTATTTACTGTACACGATACAAAAGATATTCGTGATTCCATCTTTGACTATGGTGGCATTAGTTTAAGTTCTGATAAAGAAGCTCATGGTGTTTACACTTGTGAAGTAAAAGTGTGTGTAGATACAGAAAGTGGAGAAGATATTTGTATTCCTGAAAGTAAGCGTTTTGAATCTTTCTTAATTGTAGGTGTTTCTGGTTCTGGAAAGACCATGATGGTATATGAACCAATGCTTGCAAGAGATATTGAAAGAAAATCTTTCTTTAAAGAAGTATCCAAAGAAATGGGATTTACCGCATTAAAAACAGGACTTGCTAGTTTAAACTGTCCTTATGATAATAACTACATTAATGAACATTTTTCACTAGATATGTTAATACCAAACCCAGACAAAATAGATACTTACAAAAACTATATGAAAAAAATGATTATTAATAGTTTTGGCGATAAAATTACTTATCGTAATATGGGCATTACCTACGTTTCTGATGAACATGAATCAATAGAAAGAGTAGCTAAGGTAGCATCTAATTTCCACATACCAGTAAATATTATAGACCCAAACAATACTACTTCTCCTGGTATTAACCCATTTGTTTACCAGGACCCTATTAAAACAGGTGTAGCTATTTCTTCTGTATTAAAAGGTTTGTTTGTTCGTAGTAGACCAGATTTAGAAATGGCTTATAGAGAAAATGAAGCAATACAAATTATAGAAAACATTTCTATTTTGTTAAAAGAAATGTATCCTTTAGAAAACGAAGGATTACTTCCAAACTTAGAAGATATGTTAAATATGCTTACTGATTTTGACTTAGTTGTAGATATGGTAGAAAAAATGAAACAAATTCCTGAGCTTGCAGAAAAATATCGTATTTTAATTCGTTATTTTGAAAAGAGTTTTTACCCAGATTCTCAGAATTTGTTAAATACAAAACGTTCTGTTACAGTAGCAGCTTCTGAGTTAGATAATTTACTACGTTATCCTGGTGTAAAAAACATACTATGTAATCGTACTAATAACTTAGATTTTGATAAAGTTTTAGCAGAAGGTCAAGTAACACTATTATGCACACGTAGAGGAGACTTGGGAGAAACTGCTCATAGAGCATTTGGATTATTTTTCTTACTTTTAATGCAACAATCTATTCTTTCAAGACCTGGGAATGACAGTAACCGTATTCCTCATTTCTTATATATAGATGACTTTCCAACTTATATTTGCAAGGCAACAGAACCAATTTATACTTTATATCGTAAATATAAAGTTGCCACTGTATTAGATTCTCAAAACTTAACTCAACTTAAAGGCGATTTAAATACAGATGCTAGAGGGGATTATTACAAAGATTTAATTTTGTCTAATACTGTTAATAAATTTATCTTTGGTAATGCACTTCCGGAAGATGTTAAATGGTGGGAAACAGCAATGCAAGATAAAAGAGAATGGAGCTTCCAAAATACATATAATACAGACAAAACAGAATATGATCCTAAAAAAGGTAATATTAAATTTGAGTGGAAACCAAATTATGCAGCTGGTAAGATAATGTCATTAAAATCAAAACAGGTTATCTATAAAATAAAAGATTTAAAAGGCAAGAGTATTGTAAATAAAGGTAAAGTAGATTTTATAGAGTCTAAATATAAAGAAGTTCAAAAAACAAAGAATTATGATTTTGCTAAATTTGAGACTGGTATTTCTAGTGCAGAATCTATTGCTCAAAAACTATTAAAGAAAAATAGGGGCGATTTTGCAGCTGCAACTGCTGCTAACGATAATTATGATACTAGTCACGAAGTAGATCCTATTCAAACAGATACTTCTGATTCTAAATTTTTATTTGATAATGAAAATGCTATTGTAGTTAACTTAAAAAAGAATAAAAAAGATGAATAGACAGTTCTAAATAAAAATAATAAAAGAACCTATGAATTTAGGTTCTTTTATTGTTTGTTAATATTTTTTCTAATTGTGAAATATTCTTTTCGTTAGAATTAATTTTTAAAATTTTAATTTCTGAACATATTCTTTCATCTAATAGAACTTTCTTTTTTCGATAAATACCATCTATATAACTAAAAGCAGGAGATACTGCACTTACAAATTGACTTTCCAAAAAACTTTTATATTTTTCAAAACTTAATTCTTTTATTTTCAATTTCTCTTCATTTTCCGTATATTCATTTATTATTATCCATCTTAATCTTGATTGCTGAAGTATTTTGCAATGAAATAGATCTACAAAGTCTTTTAAAGATATATTTATCTTTTGACTTGGATCTTTTTTAGTTTGTAGTATAACTTCTTTCCATTGAGGCAAATTTGCTAACTTGTTTTTGTTTTCTTCTGAAAAACATTTATCAATAGTTGCTAGTCTAATTCCTATACTACTTGGTATTCCAAAAGCTTTTACTTCTTGATTAATAAAACTAATTCCTATTTTATCATTGCTTAGCATATCATATCCTTGTTGCAACATCTCACATAAAATAGAGGTTTTGCCTGTATTTTTATTTCCTACAACTGCAATAGCTTCTCCATTTTTGCAAAAACAACTAGCATGTAAAAATAAAATATTGTCCGCTTCTAATAATTTAGCAATTGTAGTGTTTATAATATTTTCTATAAACTCTAAATTATCATTCTCATTGGTTTCTTTCAAAAATACATATATACTATGTTGCTTTTTATGAACCATAATTCCATTTTCATGGTGAATTAATGTTCTGTAAGATCCATCCGCATAGCCTGTTTCACATAATTTTAGTAATTTATAGTTATTACTTATTTTACAATAAGGGAAAATGCTAATTATGCTATCAACTTTTTGTTTTGCTTCTTCTTTACAAATATTCATGTATAAAGATAAATTTTGTATTAATTTTGGTTCTATAGATTCTACGTGATTATCTATTACAATTTTTTTATTAAAAATTCTACATAATAAATTACTTGCCATTTTTCTCCTTTTTATTTATAATAAATTTAAATTAAAATGAAGGGACTTTGTTATAATAGATGGATGAAATAATTAATATTGTATTAACTCAACTTCATAAACAGTATCATGAACATCAAATACTAAAAAAAACAGATACTAGAATTGTTATTTTGTTAAACCATGAATACATCATAAAAATAGATAAGATAGAAAATTTAATAGCAGAATATTATTTTTATACTCATACCCATTGGATGTATTTGCCTACTGTTTTTTTATTAAACACTGAAAAAGGATTTTTAGTTTCCAGTTATATTTCTGGTAACTTGCCTAATTTCTATAAACAAGAAGTGCTTACTTCTTTACGGTTCTCTAGAATATGCATCTGCAAAGAATATTACTGGCTATGGCTATCTTTCTCACCGCACACAAACATGGCTTAGTTTTTTTACAGAACAAATCCAATTAGACACTCCTTTTTTAGAGCAAGTAATGGACTTGTCCATTATAAAACAAATAGCAGAATTGTTAATAAAGGATTTACCTTCCTTTCCATTTGAGCCTAAGTTACTTCATGGAGATTTAGGAATTTATAATATACTAGTTAATAATTCTCATAAATTAGTTGGTATTATTGACCCTTATCCTATAATAGGAGATTCTTTATATGATTTATTGTTTTTTGTAGCGTCCTCTGAAAACCTTATTGCATCCTTTCATTTAGAAGCTTTAGAATCAATAGGAAAAGCTCCTCGTAAAAAAATTGTTTTATTACTGCTCCCTATTCTCCTTAATAGAATTTCTAGACAATTAAAGAATAAAAAAGATGCTACTAATTTTTTAGATTTATTTTATAGATTACTTCATTATTATACTACTACATTCTTTTTGCCATAAATAGTCCTTTATGGCTTTTATTTCTTGGTAGTCAAATTCTGAATAATAAGGTATAAAGTGACCAAGTCTTCCCCATAAATAATAATTTTCATTACTTTGTTTTATATATTTTTCTTCTTTTCCAGTAATATAACTATGAAGACATTGGTCAATATATTGGTAAGTACAGGGTCTACTAGAAATTTTAAATTCATCCACCACATCTGTAATTTGTAACAATTGATATAGTTCAGAAGGGAAAAAACTTTGAATTGCATATAATATTTGAGGACTCATTTTTTTGCAATTGTTTTCAAACACCTTTTTACAAGCAATATTGCCATTTCTACAACTTCCACAGTTAAAAGAACAACCATTATTTAAAAGTAATTTACAAGAAAATCCTTCTTCCTTTATGCTTTTTAATAACTCTCTATTTCTCATAAAATTTTTTCCAACTACAATTTGATTATATTTATGTGAAGTATTTTTAATATCTACAATACTTGTTTTTAAATTATTAAAGCTAGAAATGAAATAACAGTTAGGATAGTTTGTTTTTATAGTATCAATATAGTCATCCAATGTACAAATAGAATCCACTTGTATGTTATTTTTTAAATAAGAAATTGCTTCTAAAATCTTTTCATGTGATATATTATATTGATTAATAACAACTTCAAGTTCTATTCCATTTTGATGAAACAAGTCCAATATAGCATATAGCTTTTTTTCTGCATCCTTATCACTATATTCATTTACTACAGTATGCCTTGTATGAAATTCCTTTCCCAGTGGTAAAGAAAAATAGACAGTTTTGATGTAGTTACCATAGTTGTCAATTATTTTTTGGTATTCTTCTAAAGTAATATTTAAGCTTAACCCAAACGATAATTTTTTATATAGTTTTTCTTTCATTTTCTATTTCTCCTATTTTTTCTTGATAACTTTCTATTTGCTGATTTTGATTTAAAATATCTTTGATATAATCAAAAATATGCTTTTGTGCATCACAAAAATAGGTATAAGGTAATTGATAATCACCATATAACTCATAAGAATTTTCTGGACAGCCACCATGGCAAAATGGATATAATTTACATTCCATACAAGCAGAATTTTCTATTACTCTTTTTCTATTTTCTTTAAATGAATTACATTTTTGTAAAACAGCTTCTATAGAATCTTGTTTTAAATTTCCCAAGAAAAATGCTGGTAAATTGTAAGTTCTGTTACAAGTATAAACATTTCCATAAATATCAAGAGATAAAAAATTGCCAAAACAATTTTCACTTGCTGTACAAGAACACTTAAATTTCTGAGGATGTATTACTTTTACAAACTCATCATACAAATCTGACACTTGTTTTAATTTAACAGTTTTTTTATTGTCTTGATACCATATGTCAAATAAATTTTTGAAAAATTGTTCATATTCTGCATTTGTCATAATTGTCGAGTTATCACCAGAAGCAGTAGGAAATGCTGGTCTAATGGAACAATAAAGTTGATTATTGGCAATAAAATCATAAATTTTTTGTTCACAACCAATATTATTTTTAGTTAAAGTGATAATTAGTCCAAATTTTGTATTGGTTTTATTTAATAATTGAATTGCTTCTTGTACTTTTTGAAAAGAATTGGTACCGTCTGGATAAACTCTGCTGGCATTTTGATGTTCATCTGATCCATCTAAACTAATGCCAATGGATACATTGTATTTTTTGAAAAGTTGAATCATCTCTTCAGTAAACAATGTACCATTGGTTTGCACAGATAATCTTATTTTATCAATTTTTTGCAATAAGGTATCAAAAAACTTTTCATAAGTACTAGTACTTATAAGTAAAGGCTCCCCTCCATGTAAAATAATCTTTACTGGTCTTGTAGGTTCTACTCTTGTTTTTTGAATACAATCTACCATGTTTTCTATATTCTCTAAAAACATTTTGTTTGATTTTTCTTGATGATAACCATATTCCTTATCATAACAATATTGACAAGCTAAATTACAATTACTAGTAGTTCTTAAAATAATAGTTGGATTTTTCATAGTTTTTCCTATCTAGCATCATGGTATTTTTCGTCGCTATAATCATCATATCTGTCATCGTATCTATCATCATATCTGTCATGATAATAGCTGTCATTATAGTTATCACCATAATTATCTTTTGCATGTTGACAATCTTGGGTATTGATGATATATTCATCAACTAATTCTTGAACTCTCGCATCTAATTTCTTTTCCATATTTTACCCCCTAAATTAATATTAGTATAATATATAACTTATTTTCTGTCAATTTGAAAATAAGTAATTAACAAACAAATTCTATTTTTTTAATTATGAAATAAATTGTGCAATAAAAGCTTATAAAAAACAAAAGATAAATTATGAACCCCCATAATTTATCTTTTATATAAATCTATATTCCCAATAATTTTACTTCAATATTTTCCATTTTATATTTTTTTGTTTCTGGATCTAGTTTAAATTCTACTAAAGTTTTCTCTAAGGTTTCTTCATTTTGTCTTAAATCTGTTGTGTAATATAATTTAATATTGCTAATTTCTAAATTATTCATTACAATAGTTTTAAAAGTTTCTGCCATATGTCTTTCATCTTCACAAACTAAAATAAGTTGTGGCAATCCCATATAGCCGGAATCTCCAACTTGGAAATTTTCGTAAAAGTCTTTATATAACTTCATTTTGTCTTTTAACTTCTTTTCCCAGTCTTCTTCTCTACGAATTACTTCAAAAACAAATTCAAGAGATTTATTATTTTTAGTTAGCTTTACACTTCCTCCACTTGCTTTAAAAGTTTTTCCTGCTTGTTTTGCAGTAAAAGCCGGCTTTGGTGTGTAAGAATCAAATGCTTTTACTTTTCTTAAATAAGCGATTAATGTTTGATTTCCTGCTAACCTTTTTTTAATCATAGCAACTGGTTTGGTATTATCTGTTGGTTGCCATTTACATTCAATTCCACGAGAATTTAATAAATATTTTCCCATTTTTTCTAGGCAATAAATACGGTAAATTCCTTTACCATCTTCTGAGTCGAAATAATATCTTGTTAATATTTTTGTTTTTACTAGTTGTTCCAATTTATTATTTAATTTATCTTGAGAACCTACCTCAATTTTTTTCCATTCTAACATTTGTAGTAATTGCCTTGATGTAATAAATTCAAATTCATTTACTAGTTCAAGAATTGCAAAATGGATTTCGTTAATATGTCCAATATTAATTCTATGAATAATTTGGTTCATGGACACATATCCATCTTTTCCATCAAATACTTTAATTTCTCCTTCGCGAATGGCAAATGGTGATACGGTAGCCTTAATAGCATTATCTTCTACCATAATATTTTCCTCCTTTAATCTTCTAATAGAAGTTTAAAATAAATGCTAAACTAAATTTAGTTTTAATAATTATATAAATTGTGTTGATAGCTAGCCTTTAAATAATCCCTTATTCATAAATTTAGCTCTGCTATTATTTACAAATTTTGCAAATAACTATTATTATACTAGCACAAACCCTATGTTTTGTCCACACTTTTCTTTTAATTTTATTATATTTCTAAGTTTGCAATTACCTTTTCATTTGACGTATTTCTAAGTTCTACTTTACAAAATTGCTTTTAACTTTTCATTTGCATATTTTTAAGTTTTTACTTGCTTTTCTGTTACCTATTTTTTCTTTATTAATAATTTTTCTACTTCTACTTTTCTTAAATAGCGCCATTGTCCTAGTTTTAAATCTTTTACATTGATATTTCCTATTTTGCTTCTATGTAGAGCTAAAACTTTTTTGCCAATTGCTTCACACATACGTCTTACTTGTCTATTTTTCCCTTCATATATAGTAAGTTCTACTCTGGAAATATCTTTTTCTTGGTCTATTTTCATAATTTTAACTTGCGCAGGTTTTGTAATATAGTCCCCTATATCTACTCCGCTTTTTTAATTGTTCTATTTCGTTTTCTGCTATTTTTCCCTTTAATGTAACTTGATAAGTTTTATTAATTTCATGTTTTGGATGAGTTAATCTATAAACAAAATCTCCGTCATTACTAAGTAAAAGAGCACCTGAAGTATACATATCTAGCCTTCCTACTGGCACAACAGAAAATTCTAGTTTTTTACCCTTTTTTTGTAATAAATCCATTACGGTTGGTCTGCCAAATTGGTCTTTTACTGTTGTTACATAACCAATTGGTTTATTCAATAAAATGTACACTTTTTGTATTTTTCCATTGACAGTTTTACCTTCAAATTCTATGTTATCCGCTTCTGGGTCTATTTTGGTTCCTAGTTCTGAAATTACTTTTCCATTTACTTTTACTTTTCCTTCCAAAATAGCTTCTTCTGCTTTTCTTCTAGAACAAATTCCTTGGTTTGCTAAAAATTTTTGTACCCTTTCCTCCATTTTTTACCTTTCTCTTTTTCTTTTAATTTCTAACTTTAATTTTAATTCTAATTGTGATTTTCAATTTAAATTTTTTGTTACAATTCACATTTTACAATTAATTCCAGGTAAATGTTATATTGAACATTGGTAGCTATGAATAGTAACATAGATTTTATTTAATACTTTATTAGTTTTAAAATTTATTTATTTTTTAATTGTTTTAAAACCTCTTCAAAATATTCTGGCAGTGGAGCCTCTAAATGAAGTGGTTTTTGTGTAACAGGATGTTTAAAATCTAAACTTGTGGCATGGAGCATTTGCCCTTCTACACCAAATTCATTTTTACCATTAGAATATAGCATATCTCCTACTACAGGGTGCCCAATTTCTGCCATGTGTACTCTTATTTGG
Organism: uncultured Clostridium sp.; assembly: GCA_902492105.1. GTDB lineage: Bacteria > Bacillota > Clostridia > TANB77 > CAG-508 > CAG-273. The sequence continues at coordinate 57,580 of CABUKD010000003.1, read as the reverse complement.
TGTGTTCTTCCTGTATCTATTTTTACTTTGAACAAAGTATATTTATCAAATCGTTCTAAAACTTGAAAATGGGTTATAGCTTCTTTTCCCTTTTTGGTCACCGCCATTTTCTTTCTATCTTGCATGCTTCTACCAATTGGCATATTAATGGTTGCTTCGTTTTCCGATATTATACCTCTTACTAGTGCGATATAAATCTTTTTTACTTCTCTATCCTGTATTTGCTTACTCATTTGAATGTGTGCTTTATCATTTTTAGCAACAATTAAAAGTCCTGAAGTATCTTTGTCTAATCTGTGAACAATTCCTGGTCTTAGTTCTCCTCCAATACCAGATAAATTTCCCTTGCAATGTGCCATTACTGCATTTACTAAAGTTCCTTCCGGATTTCCTGCTGCTGGATGTACTACCATTCCTTTTGCTTTATTGACTACCAAAATATCATCATCTTCATACACAATGTCTAAAGGAATATCTTGTGGTTTTAGCGTGGTTTCTTTTGCTTCTGGTATGGTAATTGTAATTTTATCTCCTTTTTGTACAGTATATGATGTTTTTACTGACTTTTCATTAACTAATATTTGCTTTTCTTCTATTAGTTTTTGTACCATCACTCTTGATAAATCTGGTAGACATTTTGCAATATATTTATCAATTCTTTCTTTATTTTCTTGGTCTACAATTAGTTCTTCCAATCTTTTCTCCTACTTTTTACTTTTTTTATTTTTTACATTTAAAATTAAATTGCTCTCTATTTATTATGTTTTATCATAATCATCTCATTCTTTATTTTATATTTTATTTACCTCTTAGGTTTCTCTTTCATAAACTACAAAATTATCATCACTATAGAGTTCTTTATAGTTTTCATCTCTAGATAAGAACATATTTAATTTTGTTCTTTTTCCTAAAATAACATGGGTAATATCATATTTTTCAAATTTGTCCTCATAATAAGTACTAATACTAGAAACATTAATATAATCTGAAAAAATATTTCTGCCTTCATACTTTCCTTCTTTATTTTTAGTTCCATTAAATTCAGGTGCATATAAATCTGCTCTAGAATCTATAAACACTGGAATTCCTCTATATAATAAATAGCTTCCATAGTTATATTCATTAAATAGTCGCATGTTTTCTATATCTAGATTTTCTAAAATATAATCTGCTGCAGCCACTGGATAAGATTTTTCATTTACATATGGATTTCCTATTTTTCCTTTATACATAATAAAACTTAGTAAAATAACAATTAGAATGGTTAAAATTTTTCCAAGAAAGCTAGTTGTAAATTTCATTACTTCTTGTGTTCCTTTTTGATCATACTTTTCCAGTAAATTCGTCACTAATTTTGCGAAAATAAATCCACACATAATCACAAACATAGAAGCCTGTCTTCTAGACATAAATGTTAATAAAGTAAGACCTCCAAGCATTAAAAAGTCACGCAAAGTTGCTTTGGTATCTGTAAAAATAAGAAGTAATACATATACAATAAATACAGTTAACATTGCTTTATTATTAATTAATGTTAATGGTTGATGTTCACTAATATTGTCCATGGTGTTGCCTTCCATGGTTTTTATTAAGTATGTATATGGTGTTGTTCCTAAAGGTGTTAAAAATCCTGTAAAAATACATATAATCATAATAACAATTAACCATTTTACTGCTGGTTCTTTTTTTAATATAATTTTATATGGATTTTCTCTACGTTTTTGTTCCTTTTTGGCAGATGTTTCTTTTTCTAATTGCAAACGTGCAATGTCTTCTTGCCATTTTCCTATTTTCTCTAAATTGCCTTTTTTCATAATTCTTTTTAATCTAAATTGTTTCCATTTAATTTGGAACCAATAGTATAAATTTGTATCAGCAATACTTGCAATAATATATTCTACGATGTAAGGTAAATATAAAACAAAATAGAATGGCCATACCGCACAATGCAAATTTGCAATGAGAATAGGAATAATAATTAAATATACTGCATATCTTTTCTTTTTAGTTTTTAAAAATTGTTCAATAAATAGAATGGTTAAAGCAAATAAAATAAAAGTTACCAATTGCGCTCTTGCGGTTATAAAATCTTTTAATAAATACAACATTGCCATAGAAACCAGCAAAGATATTACGGGATTTTTACATAATTTATTCGTTGTATAATAAATAACTACCCCTAGTACCATGCAAAGCAAAATGGTAGCTATATAGATAGCACAAAATCCGCCTATACCAATTGTTTCTCCTATTTGATATACTAAATAAGTTCCTACATCATAAGCCCAGTGTGGATAGGTATATGGTAAATCTTCATGCCAAGAAAACGGATCTTGCATATCTATTGTTCCCGTTTCTACAATATGTTTTCCAATTGCAATTGTGTAATAAGTATCATTTTGAAAAGTTACTGGTGTTAGTGCAAAACAAAATATAAGAATACAAAAAATTGCTAACACATGAAACTTTACGCTTAATTTTTTTTGACTCATTTTTTCTGTACTCATTGGTGTTGCACTTATTTTCTCTGTATTTATTTTTTCTGTATTTATGTCATCTGTCATTTTTTCTTCTCCTTTAGTTATCATAATTTTATGCTTTTATTTACATTATTTTTGAATTTTTACAATATTTATTATTGTATTAAATATCAAATTCTGCATATACTGCATTATGGTCTGAAATTCCTCCCACTTCAATGGTTTCATAACTATTTAATCTTATATCTTTTGAATAAAAAATAGTGTCAATACAGCCTTGTCCCAAGTTTGAAAACCAAGTGTCTTTTTTATTTGGTAACTGTTCTAATACTTTTTTTAAAATTTCATATTCCTCATAGGTTTCTGAAGGTTCAAAAATATATTGTCCTTTTCCTAATCTGGTAACTCCTACATTAAAGTCTCCACCCATAATAATTAATTCATTGGGATCTATTTTGCTAATAATTTTATAAATTTCTTTAGCTGCTAATATTCTTTCTTCTTGGTAAGTAGATAAATGAACAGAAAATAAATTGATTTTAGTAGTTCCAAATGAAATTCTGTTACACAAAATCCCTCTTTGCTCATGGTTAATATCTGTAAGTGGCATTAAATAATTAGTAGAAAAAGAAATTGGGAATCTACTAATAATACCATCTCCATAATAACCTTGTTCTAAGGTAATATTACTTTCCATAGAAGAATAATATAGCCCTATTTTTTTGCTAAATTCTCTAATTTGGTTTCTTTCTCCTGCTCTTTTGGTATACATATCAATTTCTTGTAAAAAAACAATATCAGGATTATATTGTTTTAAAAATTCTGCCTGTCTTTCAATATCAATTATGCCATCTAGCCCTTTTCCATGTGCTACATTAAAAGTAATTATTTTTAAAATCATTTATCTCCCACCTTTCTATTATTTCTAATCTGCCAATTGAATTATATCAAATTAACAGGTTTCTAACAAGCTATTTCTAAAAATATATTTTCTTTTATTTATAACATTTAGTTCATATAGGTTCTAATTTTGGATTTTTCATAATCGAAGAACATTTGCCAAACAGACATTTAGAGTATTGTGTTTATTGAAAAGAAAGTGTGTAGTAATTTACAAGCCTATGTGACGAGCTTATGAAAAAAAGAAAATATATCTTAGAACCTATTCATAAAGTTGATAAATAATTCCTCAATATGGTTTGACATTTTTGCCTATTATTTTTATAATAGTGACTAGGAAAGGAGTTTTTATTTTTATGGAATCTTCTAAACGAATTGCTTATTGGGATAATTTTAAGGGAGTTCTTATTTTTTTAGTAGTTTTTGCTCACTTTTTATATAATTTTCCACAATTGCATGAAGGCAGACATATTGTTAATATGATTTACTTTTTTCATATGCCTGTTTTCGTTTTTATTTCTGGTTATTTTAGTAAAAAGGAAATTACGTTTTCGAAAGTTTTAAAATATCTTCTCCTCTATTTTATATTTAATACTATTTTTATAGTAATTGAGATTGTTACTAACAATAGAATTTTAGCAATAACTCCTTTTTATTCTTATTGGTATTTACTTGCCTTAGTTGCTTGGAGAATCATTGCTAAATATATTCCTTGTAATCAATGGTACATTATGATTCCTACCAGTTTTATTATTGGATTATTTTCTGGACTCTTTGCAGATGTTAGTAATATTTTAGCAATAGAAAAAATTTTAGGTTTTTTGCCATTTTTCTTTATAGGATATTATTTGCCTAAGGATTTAATCTCATCTTTTTTAGAAAAGAGAAAAAAATGGGTATTTGTAGTTGGATTATTTATTTTTCTGTTTGCATTGCTAGGTGCTTTCTATATGTCTGACCATTTCTTTGTTCAAAATGCTTTATTAATGGAACCTTATACTATTTTTGCAGACATTTTTATTAGATTATTAATTTATATAATTGCCTGTCTTGCAGGTTTTGGGTTATTTTGCATGATTCCTAAAAGAACAGGAAAATATAATTTTATAGAAAAATGGGGAAGAAATTCTCTTTGGATTTATGTATTTCATAGACCAATTACCTTATTATTTGCTAGCATTTATCAAGGTTCTAATACCTTATATATTCTTACTTCTATTGTGATTTCTGTTGTTTTATGCTTGGTATTTGGTTCTGATAAGCTAAGTACATTTTTAAATCAATATTTAGACAAAATAGTAGATGCATTAAATAAAGAACGAATTAGCAGTCATTTGCTCGAAGATAATAAAAGTACAAGTAAATAATATAATAAAATAGCAAATATAAAATTGTAAAATTTGAATTCAGTAAATTAAAATTCCAAAAATTTTAATAAAAAATAGAGTAATTCTTGAAAATAATTTCTTGAACTACTCTATTTCTTATTTTGATTATTTTGTTTTATCCATTGATTTGTTTTGCAACTTCTTCTGCAAAGTTTTCTTCTCTTTTTTGTAATCCTTCTCCTTTTTCAAATCTTGCAAAACGATTTACTTTTGCACCTTTTGATTCTAATAGTTTTTCTACTTTTTGGTCAGGATCTTTTACAAATGGTTGCTCTACTAAGCAAATTTCTGAATAGAATTTTCCAATTCTACCTTGTACAATTTTTTCTGCAACAGCTTCTGGTTTTCCTTCATTCATAGCTTGTGCTTTTAAAATTTCCATTTCATGGTCTACGCGATCTTGTGGAACAGATTCTCTATTTAAAAATTCTGGTCTAGCTGCTGCAATTTGCATACAAATATCTTTTGCTAAAGTGGTGTCTCCGCCTTCCATATCTACAAGTACTGCTATTTTTCCATCACCGTGAATATAGCTTTCTAATTGTCCATTTGTTTCATATCTTTCAAATCTACGAATAGACATATTTTCTCCAATAGTAGCAATTTTATTGGTTAATACATCTTGTACTGTTTTATCTGGCTCTGCAATAGAAGCTTGTGCTAATAAATCTTCTACAGAAGCTGGATTTTTTTCTGCAACTTGTTTTGCAACATCTGCAACAAAATTTCTAAATTCTTCATTTTTAGCAACGAAGTCTGTTTCTGCATTTACTTCTACAACACTACCTACTTTTTTATCTTCTGATAAATAAGTAGCAACTAAACCTTCTGCAGCAATTCTATCTGATTTTTTAGCAGCTTTTGCAATTCCTCTTTCACGTAATAATTCAATTGCCTTTTCTTCATCTCCATTGGTTTCTGTTAAAACTTTTTTACAGTCCATCATACCTGCGCCTGTTCTTTCTCTTAAAGCTTTTACTTGTTCTGCTGTAATCATTCTCAATTCCTCCTATTTTCAAAATGTTTTTTCTATTAAGATAAGAGACATTAGAATTTTTTTATCTCATGCCTCTTATACTATAGCTTTTTATTATTCAGCTGTTTTATCTTCTTCAGCCTTTTTTCTTGTTCTTTTTGGTTTTTCTACTTTTTCTGGTTCAGCTACAGCTTCTTCTGTTTTATCTGCTTCAGCAGTTTCTGTTACTGGAGCTTCTGCTGTTTCTTCTGCTTGTTCTACTACTTCTTCCATATCTGTAGGTTCTGTTTGTGCACTTTGCTCTTCCATAGCTTCTTCTACAGTTTCCATAGATTCACCTTGTCTTCCTTCTATAATGGCATTTGCCATACAGTCTGTAATTAATTTTACAGCACGAATAGCATCGTCATTTCCTGGAATAGCATAATCTACTTCTTCTGGATTACAGTTTGTATCTACTAAACCGATTACTGGAATTCCTAATTTTTTAGCTTCTAAAATTCCAATTCTTTCTTTTTTAGGATCTACTATAAACATAACTCCTGGAAGCTCATTCATTTCTTTAATTCCACCAAGATTTTTTTCTAGTTTTTCCATTTCTTTCTTTAAAAGAATAACTTCTTTTTTAGGTAATACTTCAAAGGTACCATCTTCTTGCATTTTTTCTAATTCTACTAGTCTACCAATTCTTTTTCTAATGGTTCCAAAGTTTGTTAATGTACCACCTAACCATCTTTGATTTACATAGTACATACCGCATTTTTCAGCAGCTTCTTTTACACATTCTTGTGCTTGTTTTTTTGTTCCAACAAATAGAACTGTTTTTCCTTGTTCTGCTTGTTCTTTTAGGAAGCTATATGCTTCGTCTAATTTTTTAGATGTCTTTTGTAAGTCGATAATATGGATACCATTTCTAGCTTGGAATATGTATTCAGCCATTTTTGGATCCCATCTTCTTGTTTGATGTCCAAAGTGAACACCTGCTTCTAGTAATTGTTTCATTGCAACTACTGCCATTTTTTTATTCCTCCTTTTAGTTTTTCCTCCATATTGCTACAAGCGTATAAAAAAACTTAGCTATGAAACCAAGCACTATCTTTATACTCACAATATGTGTGTATTTTTCAACGTGTATTATTATATCAAAAAAGTGTTGCAATTGCAACACTTTTGTTAAATTTTGTATACATTATTTGAATTTTACTTTAAAAATTAACCTTTTTTATACATTTTTATATTATTCTTCTACTAATTGGAAAAATTCTTTTCCTACTCCGCATACTGGGCAAACCCAATCTTCACCTAAGTCTTCCCATTTTACACCTTCTTGTGCTTCATCATAAACATAGCCACAAGCAGTACATACATATTTTTTCATGTTTTCCCTCCTATTTCAATGTCTTTATTTCTAATTAATCTTTTTCCTATATTCCATTTTTTAGATTACTTTCCATTATCTTAAATCATGCAATTTTCATTTATAATATGTAATCCAAATAAATTTATAAAATAATCCTTATTTTATGCTAAATTAAAACTATCATTTATTTAAAGTTTAACCATATTTCTTAATTTTATACAATTAAGCAAAATATCTTTTTAATAATCCGTCAAATCCTCTTCCATGACGAGCTTCATCTTTGCACATTTCATGAACTGTATCATGAATAGCATCATAACCTAATTGTTTTGCTCTTGTAGCAAGTTCTTTTTTACCTTCACATGCACCATGTTCTGCCATAGCTCTTAATTCTACATTTCTTTTAGTATCTGCATGAACTACTTCTCCTAATAATTCAGCAAATTTTGCAGCATGTTCTGCTTCTTCAAAAGCATATCTTTTAAACGCTTCTGCAATTTCTGGATATCCTTCTCTATCTGCCTGGCGGCTCATAGCTAAATACATTCCAACTTCTGTACATTCACCTGTAAAGTTTTCTCTTAATCCTTTTACTACTTCTTCGTCTAAACCTTGTGCTACACCAATTACGTGTTCATCTGCATAACTTTTTTCAGCACTTTCTTCTCTTAACTCAAATTTTTCTTTTGGTGCTCCACATTGTGGGCATTTTTCTGGAGCTTCTTCTCCAAAGTGGATATAACCACATACTTTACATACATAAGCTTTCATTTTTGTTTCCTCCTTATTTTTTAGATAGTTAACCTATTCTATATTTAAAGTTACACTACCTTTTTATTTTTGGTTTGATATTTTTAACTACAGTTTTTACAAATACCTGTAATTACAATTTCTGATGATAAAGCTTTACCATCAATCTGCTTTGCCAAAGCTAGCATATCATTATCTAATTTATTTTTTTCTTTTTCGTTTAAGCAAATGTCTAATAAATGCTCACATTTTTCACATAAAAAGTGAACATGTGGCTTATTATTTCCATCAAATCTATCTGCTCCAGCTTTAGACTTTATTTTTATAATTTCTCCTTCGTCACAAAGTTCTGATAAGTTACGATAAACTGTTGCAATTCCCATGTCTGGCATTTGCTCTTTTAAGTCTAAATATAGCTGTTCAGCAGTTGGATGGTCTGTTCTTGATTTTAAGTTATTTAAAATAGTTTCTCTTTGCTTACTATACTTTTTCATATTTTTCCCTTTTTGATAATGATTATCATTATAATAATATAAATGTGAAAAAAAATCAAGAGTTTTTTCCAATTTTTCTTTTTTATATAAGTATAAGAAAAGTGGCTTCGCCACATGTGCATTTTGCTTCGTAAATATGCGCAATTCAAGGAAACTTAAGCTTATTGTATAATGCAAAAAACAATAACATATTGTAAATGCCAAGAAAAAAATACATTTTTTAATTAAAAAATGTAGAAAAGTTCCAGTTTAAAATATATACTTTTATATTGATATTTTATCCCCACTTTTTTAAAGTTTTCGCTCTTCTTCTCATGATATTCCTTCTTCACTATATAAGTCAAAAAATGTGTACTTTCATAAAATAAGTGTTAAAATCTAACTGTGTAAATCCAAAATTCAATTTTGAATTTACACAGTTAGCTTGATATTCTCAACACTCTAATTTTCTTGAAACTAATTTCCACTAACAGTGGTTAGTGCTATTTTATATAAAGTACCACGCGGAAGCCTACGCCTTCATGGCTGGTGGTTACATCGCTAGAGTCCCTGATAGACGTGTAGCCATCGGTCATGCTGTAAGCGCTACCCCTAAAAGTGCAAGGGTTCGACGCATCGCTATTCGTGTACGTGGAATATTCTGTGGTCCATTCTGTTACATTTGCTGCCATATCAAATATATTACATACTTTATCTCCTGTTTTTCCTGTATTTTTCAAAGTATAATTTCCTATTGTATCACTATTTGCATTTGCATAATTACTATTTTTCATTTCTTGTATAAACACTATTGCTGTATCCCATGCATAACTATTGGTTAAATCACTTTCTACTCCTACACTATTGTCATTCGCATACATGTTTTGACTTACTACTGATGCATTTATTTGTGTTATAAAGTTCCATAATTTACCTGGTGTATCATACGTCATACTGCTTGTACTGTTTGCTATTGATACTTTTGATAATGGTTTAGCATCTGCGTATTTTTCTTCATCTGTGCTACCAGTACTATCATATCCACTTCCATAGCTTGCCTCATATCTAGCTAAATAATATCCTCCTTCTACTTCTACGCTTTGCACAAATTCTTCTAAATTTTTGGCTGTAGCATTTAAGTCATTTAAATGATCGCTATCATCCACTGTACCTGGCCTTGATTCAATTAATTCTATATGATGATTATCATTGTATCCCATTATAGGAACTTCATCAACATAAGTTTGATTAGAATCAGTTGGATTATCTTCTTCAAAAGCTGCTTGCTGTAATGTTGGTGTTCCATTTGTTTCATCAAAAGTATATCTTCCTAATATTATTGTACTACTTTCTGTTTTTTCTACGTTTTTATACACTGTTCCTACTGGTATCCATACAAATTGGTTTCCACTGACATCTTCTATTACTATTCCTTCTGGTACTGTTGTCGCTTCAGTGGTTACTACTTTAAATCCTTTTGGAACTGTTACGATATTTCCATATTTATCTTCTGCCTTTGTATTGTCTTTTTGAATGGTTGTAATATCTTCTATAGGTATACTTCCTTTTTCTACTGTTACTGCATTTGAAATACTTTCTATTTTATTTCCTCCCATATCCACTGTTAGTACATGTAAATAATAAGTTCCTGCTGTAGATGTTGTTAAATTAATTGTTTGTCCATTGCTGCTAAAGTTTCCTCCTGTGTAACTTCCTTCTTCTGTTCCTATTGGTGTACTTGTTGTGCTATATACCCATTTACAATTTGTAATATTTATTCCACTTTCATTGTCTGTATGTGTTACTGTTGCTGTAATTCTTTCATTTTCTTTTGTTGTATTTGTACTTAGGTTAATCATTGCATTTTGCGGATTTGTTTGATCTAATATGGTTACACTTGCATAATGTCCATAGTTGCTTCCATCTGTTAATCTTGCATATACAATGCTGTTATGTGTCAATCCTGTTACAGTTACAGAATTTGCTCCTGCTTGTACTGTTGTCCAGTTTCCTTCTGCTATGTCTCCTACTTGATATTGGATAGTTAAGTGACTGGCTACTCCTGTTCCTTTACTTAAGGTAATACTTGCACTTCCATTACTCCATGTTGGGTCACTTGCTATAATATTTCCGTCTTTTAAGTCATCATCTGCTCCTCCCACTGTGTCTGTTGTGATATTAGTTGCTTGTCCTTCTCCTGGGTTTCCTGCTTTATCACTTGTTGTCACTTTTACATCATAACTGGTGTTTTGTATTAATCCTGTAAATATATAGCTTGTTTCTGTTCCTGTATGCGTTGGGTCTTGTGGATAATTTCCATCTGCTGTTTTCTTGATATAGTAATTATATGTTATGCTATCTGGCATTCCCCATTCTGCATCACTGCTACTTACACTTACTTGTATGTTATTGGTACTTTTGCTTCCTTGTGTTACTGTTACAGTTGGTCCTAGTTTATCTAAAACATCTATACTTGTATAATCTGTTATATTCGTTCCATCACTTAGTACTGCAAATACGGTATCTCCATGTCCTAATCCTGTAATTCCTTTGGTATCATCATAAGGCTGATATGTTCCTTCAATACTATTTATTTGATATAAAATACTTAAATTTTGTGCTTCTGTTTCTAAATGAATGGTTGCTGTTCCATTACTCCATACTGTTTCTCCCTTTTGCGTAATAGTTCCTTTTAATTCTCCTATGAATACTTCTGTTACTTTTTCCATTGTTCCATTCTTATTGGTTGCTTCTACCTTTATTTCATAGGTTGTTTTATTGTTAAGTCCCGTTATGATTGCTGTTAAATCTGTTGTATCTCCTTTTACTAATTGATAGTCTTCATCTGGAGCATCTTTTTCTTTATAATAGTAATTTAGTGTTCCATTATTTAATCTGCTTACACTTACTTGCAATTCTACACTATTGCTTGTTTGGTTTATTACTTTTATTTCATTTATATATGGTAATAGGTTATCTTCTTTTCCTATATAATCTATTTCTAGATCATCATATTCATTAATATGGATTTGAAATTTATATCCTTCTGGTACGGTGATTATATAGTTTCCATTCTCATCTACTTTTTCTACATCTGTTTCTTTATTATTGATAATTTTGGCATCTTGCATATCTTGCCATAAATCATCTACTGTTACACTATCATCTAATGCTCTATTTAATGACCAATTAACTCCTACTATTCCTATTCTATCTTTATAACTTGCTATGATTTGTTGTTCTTTTGCTTCATTTGCTAAATTGATTATTCCTCCATCTCCTATTGCTGTTTGAATTGTGATTCCCGCTAATATTAACATTACTACTATGGTTACTACTAAAGCGATTAAAGTTATTCCATTTTCTTGCTTATTTTTTGAATATTCTTTTTGCATCATTTTTACTATTCTAATCTTTTTTTCTTGTGTTTCTTTCACTCTCTTTTATCCCTCCTATAAAAATATTTTTTCACACTTTTTCTTTTTACTTTTCAAACATATTTTTTCGCATTTTTCTAATCGTCAGGTCATTTTATAACACATATTTAAAATTTTTATATCTGTTTTAAAAAGCTGTATCATTTTTCACAAGTTTATTTAGGCGAACTTATGAAAAAATATAATTATTAATTGATTGCTAACTAATATATAATATAGAATATACAATTTAATTTCATTATACTGTTTTTTTATTTCTTTGTAAAGAAAAATTTAAGATGAATTATACTTTTGGTAGTATAACCCATCTCTTATATTTCTATACTTTATATACCATTTTGATACAACAAATAAAACTAAATTTTTTTTAGTTGTTGGTTTAGAAATTAACTCTCTCTCTCTCTCTCTCTCTTACTGTTTCAAGCTTTTGCTGGTTCATAGCACTTCTCCTTAGATTGTTTTTTACTTGTATTGAATTCATCATAGCATTAATTTTTTAATTTATCAACAGTTTTTTTATTTTTTTGTCTATTTTTGTATCCTTTTGTCTTTGTTTATGTTATACTGTAAATATCATAAATATAAAGTAAACGATAACTATGTATCGAATCGTTTGAAATATAGAATTTTAAAGGATTTACTATTTAAATAGGAGGTAAAATATGAATTTTAATAAATGTAGTCGTTGTGGTTGTTTTTTTATAACAAATAGTACAGTTTGTCCAAATTGCCAAGAAAAAGATGCTCTAGAAATGCATCGTTTAGAAAACTACATGCAAGAAAATGAAAAGGGTAGTGGTAGCTATAATTTTGATACTATTATGGCTTCTACTGGTATTTCTGCTAAGAATTTAACTCGTTTTTTAAGTCAAGAGCAATTTTCTGATTTTGCAAGTCATATTGAAAATAAGACGCAATTATAATATATAAGAAAAGTGGCTTTCTTAAAAATTAGAGATAACTAAAGTATTAGGATTGTCTTTTATTAAATAAATTTAGTCTAATTTTAGGAAAGCCTCTTTTTTATTTTATACTATAATTTCTAATATATTCTTTTTCTCTTTCTTCTCATTTTCTATTTGATAAACTTGAAGCAATTTTTCTTGTGTTTGTTTGGCTAAGTTTTCATTATTTGCATGGATAAAACCTAAGATGTCTCCTGTTTTTACTTCATTTCCTATCTTTTTTTCTAAAACAACGCCAACAGAAGAATCAATGGTATCTTCTTTTTTGTTTCTACCTGCACCTAATTCCATAGAAATTTCTCCTACTTTTTTCGCATCTAAGTTAACTACATATCCATCTTTTTGTGCTATTACAGGTAAAATATAACTTGCCTTCGGAAATTTTTCTGTATTATTTATATAAGAGCTGTCTCCTCCTTGTTTTTCTACTAGTTGTTTTAATTTTTCCAATGCTTTTCCATTGCTAATTTGTTCTTGCATTTTTTGCTTATTTTCTTCTATATTATCTCCTTTTCCAGCTAGTTTTATCATATAAGCACCTAAGGTAAATACTACTTCTTTTACATCTTTCTCTATGTTTCCTTTTAGAGCTTCTATTGCCTCTATTACTTCTAAAGAATTTCCTACTGTTTTTCCCAAAGGGTCTTCCATATCTGTAATAATGCATGCTGTTTCTTTATTAGCTAGTTTTCCTATATTTTTCATTGTTGTTGCTAGCTCTTCTGCTTGTGCCAAAGTTTTCATAAAGGCACCACTTCCACAAGTAACATCTAATACAATTTTATTAGCACCTGCTGCTATTTTTTTACTCATAATGCTAGAAGCAATTAATGGAATACTTTCTGTTGCAGAAATACTATCTCTTAATGCATATAATTTTTTATCTGCTGGAGCTAAATTTAGTGTTTGCCCAATAAGTGAAATATTAATTTCTTTTACATTGTTTTTAAATTCTTCTATAGATAAACCTGTACGATATCCTGGAATGGACTCTAATTTATCAATTGTACCTCCTGTATATCCCAATCCTCTTCCAGACATTTTTGCTACTGGAATTTCTAATGAAGCAATAATAGGTGCTAAAATTAATGTAACCTTATCTCCTATTCCTCCCGTACTGTGCTTATCTACTACGGTACCAAAGTCAGATAAATCTAAAATATCTCCTGAATGCGCCATGGAAAGTGTTAAATCTGTTGTTTCTTGTTCATTCATTCCATTTAAATAAATTGCCATAACTAAAGCTGCTGCTTGATAATCTGCAATTTGTCCATTGGTATAATTAGTAACAAAATATTCAATTTCTTCCTTAGATAACTCTTGCTTATCTCTTTTTTTAGCAATAATTTCTTGAATATTCATACTCTCTTCTCCCCTTTTCTCTTAAGTATAATAATTTATTATTTCAATAAATTATCTTTCAATAAAGTTTTTAGTAAAACTTCTTCTATGTAATGGGCAAAGTCCATATTCTTGTATGGCTTTTATGTGCATAGCAGTTCCATATCCTTTATGTTTTGCAAAACCATATTGTGGATAGATTTCGTCCCACTCTCTCATCATTTTATCTCTTGTTACTTTTGCAATAATTGAAGCGCATGCGATAGAATAACTAATGGCATCCCCATGAATAATAGATTTATATGGTATACCATCTGTATCTATTTTGGTTAATGCATCTACTAAAATAGCATCTGGTTTTGTCATTTCTAACTCTGGTTTCTTCTTTAAATTTTCTTCTAAATTTTTGATTGCTTCTGTTAATCCTTTTTTAGTAGCCTGCAAAATGTTAATTTCATCAATCTCTGTCTGACTAATGACCCCTATACCATAACCAATAGCTTCTTTAGTAATAAGTTCATATAGTTTTTCTCTCTTTTTTTCTGCAATTTTTTTGGAATCATTTACCCCTTCTATCATGGAATCTCTTGGCATTATACAGCATGCTACTACCACAGGTCCTGCTAGTGGTCCTCTTCCTGCCTCATCTATTCCTGCAATGGCTTTTAGTTCCTTTTGGGTGTATAATTCTTCTTCTACTTTTTTTAATTGTTGTAATCTTTCTAATTCTTTTTCTTTCACTATAACCCCTTTCCTTTTATATAAACTTTCATTTTTGGAATTTCTCTATACTCTATCTTTATGTAACTTTTTTCTATTTTTCTTTTTAAACATAATTTTATTGTTCTTCTGCTTCTAATTGCTCTATATCTGATATTTCATAATAAGTATTTCCATCTGCATAAGTAAAGCCTTTGGTATAATATACCTCATTATCTGTATATTCTACTATGTAATAAGCTCCCTCTTCTAAAGTTACTTGACTTAGTTCTTGTTCTTGAAGGGTATTTTGATCCCATACATAATATTTTTTTCCTTTTTTATCTGAGTCAAATAATTCTTTTTCTAAAAATTGCTGAATAGTAGCATTTTCTTCCATTTCTGAAAGTTTGGTTCCTTTTAAAACTGCGTCCTTTTCTTCTAAAATATATTCACTTGAAATGGTTTTTACTTTAGCTTGTACTAATAGCATATCTGTTTTTAAATCTTCTAGCGTTTCTTTGGCATATTGAATTCTTATAAAATATACTACGCCAAATACTAACACTGCTATCACTAGTACTAAAAAAATAGTTGCTATAAAAGATAATCCGTTTTTCGCTTTTCATTTTTTTACATTCCTCACATTCTATTTTTATTCATTTTATAAACAAGTGATTTTTTATTCTATGTTTAAATTATCTTGCATTATTATATAAGGATTGGTGAGATTTTGCAAGTCCTTTCATAAGTCACAATAAAAAATACAAAAACTTCACATTTTTTTCACAATACTATTGTATCATATAATTAATTTAGGATATGATAATATCAATTGAAAAAACTTGGAGGTAAAACAATGGAAGAAAATCAATCAAATCAAAACAACAATTTAAATCAGTCGGCTCAAAATAATAACGTAAATCGACAAGATGCAAATAGCATCCAAAATCAATCTAGTATTAATAACACATCTAGTACTACTAATTTCAATCAAAGTTTTAAAAGTGTAAGTCCAGCAACTACAGAAAAAAATTATAAAGCTTTTCAGGAAGACGGTAAAAAGAAAAAATCTGGCGGAGCTGGTTTTGGTAAAACAGTAGTATTACCATTCTGCTGTGGTGTATTAGGAACCGCAATAGTAATTGGTACTTGCGTGAGTGTTCCTCCTATTAAAGATGCAATTGTAAGGCAATTAATTACTACTAATAATTCTGCTACAACTTCAGAAGATAATAACAATAGTTCTTCTGTAAATTTAAATACCCAATTAATCTCTTTACAAGGATATTCTGATACCGCTGTAGGAGTAGCTCAAAAAGTACAACCTTCTATTGTAGCAATTACAGTAGAATATTCGGTAAATTCTATATTTAACCCTACTTCTTCTAAAGCAACAGCTAAAGGTTCTGGCATTATTATTAGTGAAGATGGTTATATTTTAACCAATAACCATGTTGTTAGCTCTTCTAGTTCTAATGCTTTTTATGAAATCGAAGAGGCTAATAAAGTAACTGTTAAACTATATAATGATGACACAGAATATGAAGGAACTATTGTTGGTACTGATAGCCAAACCGACTTAGCTGTTATTAAAATAGAGAAAGATGGTTTAACTGCTGCTGAACTTGGAGATTCTGATTCTGTTCAAGTAGGAGAATTCGCTATGGCAATTGGAAGTCCTTTAGGCTTAGATAATAGTGTTACGGCTGGCATTGTAAGTGCTGTAAATAGAGAAGTAGAAGACGAAGATGGAAATAAATATATAGCAATTCAAACCGATGCTGCTATTAACTCTGGAAATAGTGGTGGAGCTTTAGTAAACAGCAAAGGTCAGGTAATTGGTGTTAACACTTTAAAATTATCTGGAACTGGTGTAGAAGGTGTTGGATTTGCTATTCCAATTAACTCTACCAAAAATATTTATGAACAATTAATAGAATATAGTAAAGTAAAAAGACCATATATTGGAATTGGTGGAATTGATTTAGATGAAAGAACTGCAAAAGCAAATAATTTAGTAGTAGGTATTTATATCAAAACAATTGAAGATTTCTCTGCTGCTGAAAAGGCAGGATTACGAATTGGTGATGTCATTATTGAAGCAGACGGAAAAGAAATTACTACTATGGATGAATTAAATGAAATTAAGAACCAAAAACAAATTGGTGATACTATTAAACTAAAAATCAATCGTGATGGAAAAGAAAAAGAGGTTACTGTAACACTTCAAGAACAACCATAGTTTTCGACCAATAGGGACGTTCCTTTCTGGCTGATTTTCAGCCACTAGGGACGTTCCTTTTTGGCTGATTTTTGACCAGTAAGGACAGTGCTTGACTTGAAATGTCGATTTTTGTCATACGATTTTATTTGACTTTTTTCTTATGTACTTATATAATAATTTTATTATTTCAAATTATTTATTTTCAGGAGTTATTTATGCCTCGTATTGCCAGAAATTTATATACTAACAATTTTTTTCATGTAATCACACAAGGAATTAAAAAAGAGCCAATCTTTCAAAAAAATTATTATAAGAAAAAATATGTAAATATCTTGCTTCATAAGTTAGAAGGAACAGATGTTAAACTGGTAGCTTATTGTATTATGGATAATCATGCCCATCATTTAATGTATACTGACCATGTTGAATCTATATCCAAGCTTATGCGCAGTATTAATACAGCTTATGCCATTTATTATAATAAACAGGAAAATCGAGTTGGCTATGTTTTCCGAAATCGCTTTGTAAGCGAACCTATTTTAGATCAAAAGCATTTATATTCTTGCTTATCTTATATTCATCATAATCCTGTTAAGGCTAACATGGTTTCTAATTTGCAAGATTATCCATATTCAAGTTATAATCAATTTATAAAACACTCTGGGATCGTTTCTGATAATATTCTTCAATTAATTTTTGAAAGTTCTCTTAATTATCTTCCTACTTTTTTAGCAATTCATAAAATAACTGACGCCAATTTTTTAGATATTGAAAATGATGTACATGTTGAAGATACTATAAGTTCTTTTTTAGAGGAGAAGAATTTATCCTTTGACCAAGTAATTCAAATTCCATTTTTGTTAAAAGATTTAATTTTAAAATTGCATAAAGAAAACCACTTGTCTGAACGAAAAATTGCGGAATTGTTGCATATTAGCAGATATACTACCCATAAAATTTTAGAAAAAATAGATTAATATTTTATTTTCTAATTTATCACTTTTAGTTCACAAAATGGACAAATTTTCTTGGTATATTATATACGTAGTCAATAATTAGTTACTCCGTTATTGACTATAGATTAGAAAAACATCCCCTTTTATTTTCAAAAGTAGTCATAAAGAGAAAATGACTACTTTTTTATTTAGTTCATTTTTTATTAAAAATAGATAAAAATAAGCTTAAAGGCTGTTCTTTTTTGAAGACTCTTTTCCTTTTTAAGATATTTTTTCTTAGAAAACAGTTGCTTTTGAGCTTTTAAGTTTTTTTAAGGACTGTCCCTTTTGGCTGAAAATCAACCAGAAAAGAACGTCCCTAGTGGTTGAAAATCGACCAAAAAGGAACGTCCCCAATGGTTGAAAATCAGCCAAGAGGGACGTTCCTTCTTGGCTGATTTTTTAACTTTGATTTTAATTATAAATATAATTTTGTGGGTTTACTCTAGTGCCATTTACTCTTATTTCAAAGTGTAAGTGGTTACCTGTTGAGTTACCTGTTGAACCGACTGCTGCAATGGTATCTCCTGCTTCTATTTTTTCTCCTTCTTCTACATAAATTTTACTAGAGTGACCATAATAAATTTTTACGCCATTTCCACAGTTCATAATTACTAGGTTACCATAGCTTCCTTGGTATCCTGCAAATTCTACTGTACCATCACACGCTGCTTTAATTGGTGTTCCATAAGGTGCTGCAATGTCTAATCCAGTGTGAGCATAAGTACGAATACTTTCTCTGTTACCAAAACGTGAAGTAATAACACCAGAAACCGGTCTTACTGCTAAGTAAACTCCATTTACAGAAGAGTCTTCAATTTCTTGTAATTGTTCTGATACTTCTTTTTCTGCAACTTTGATATCCACTGCCTCATATTCATCTATATCTTGTGTATATAACTCATTAATTCCAATTGTAAATTTAACACTATCTTCGTATTCTTCTTTCATTTCAGTAACTAATTGTTCTGCTTCTTCTAAAGTGTTTACAATTGATTTTTGCTCTCCATCTAAGGTTACTGCATAATATTTATAAGTAAGTTCTGTTTGTTCTTCTATTTTAGCAATAATAGCTTCTTGGTTCATTTCCATGCTTTTGTCTACTAAAGTAAAAGTATATTCTGGAACTGCTGCAATATCTACAAACGCAATATTATTTGTTCCTTCTTGATTTCTAATTTCTTCTATTTTTGTTTCTAATTCTTTTTTATTTTCTATATATCCTAATTGTTCTCCTGAAATACTTACACTATATGCTATTTTGTATTTTATTAAAATAACTGTCATTGCAATAAATAAAGCAATTGCTACTAAGATTATCCATTTAAAGGTTTCTTTTGTATAGTATTTAATTTGCTTTTTAAAAATAAACTTCACACTCCTTTTTTAGTTGCACGACAATATTAATTATACCATATATTGTACGCAATTTCAAATAACTTATACCTCGAAATGCTAAATTTGCTCAAATTATGTAAATTCGTTATTTGTTGAAGTTGTGTTTTGTCTATTTTTCTCGTTTTTTCTCAATTTTTCTTTTGTTTTCTCTGTTTTTTATATTTATCTTCCGCCCATTCCGGCCTCCGCCTCCGCCGAAGCCACCTCCGCCAGAGAAGCCTCCACCGAAACCTCCTCCTGATGAATAGTTTCCTCCACTATACCCAGAAGATGATGCCCTTGCACTTAAACCTCCCATATATACTTTATTGACAGAATTATTGAATGTTGTTAAAAATGCTGTATTAAAGGCACTATGATACAATAAAGGCATGTAAGAATATTCGTATCCATCTATTTCTTGTAATTCCGGATATTTAACTTTTAATTGTTTTAATACTTTGTCTGCAATACCAAAGGCAGTCGCATATATTAAATATTTTTCCCACAATACTAGGTCTGGTACTTCTTTTTCATCTAACAAAGAAAAGTCTTCCATGTATCTTTTTAGTCCTTTCCATTTTGCCGCTTCTTCCATTCCTTTATCTGTTAATGTTCGTACTTTTCTGCTCATCATAAAATGTGGTATACAGTTTAATATAAGTAATATGGCAGAAATTGGCATGATTCCCATTAAAAAGATTCCTAACCCAATATATAAAACAGCACTATTGTTATATTTTGTCACTTTTTCCATTACTGATTTATTATAATTTCCTAATTTCTGCTGTTCCATTTCTACTTGTTTTCCCATTTTATCAATCATTTTCATAAATGTAGAGCTATGTTTTTTCGCATATTTCTCAAACTCTTTCATAGTAAAAGTTTTTTCTTTAGATACTTTTATTAATAGTTCATATACTACTTGTTCGTCTTTCTTTAGTGGCAATCTCTTGCCTTTACGGTCTGAATACTTTAATATATTTATTCGAACATCTGGCTTCTTCTTGGTTTTATCCTCTGAAAAAGCAATATATCTTTTTAAAGATAATTGTAGAAGTGTTGCAGATAATACTTTGGAAGTATATTTTGCAAATCCTCCGTTGTTAAATGAATATAAGAAAGCTGCATCTCCACTAGAAGCTGTTTCATCTGGAATATCTCTAAAATACTGTATATAAGGTTCTTGCTTTTTTGGAATTTTAGCTAATTTTATAAAGTTTAAAATTAATTTAATTATAGCAAATACAGCTACACCAATCATTGCAATAACAGTTAATATTCCCAATACCATTTCTATTATTTCTTGTCTTTCTTGTTCTTTAATATATTCTTCTCTTTCTCTATTGGCTTCGTCTGCCCATGCTTGTTCTTCTTCCAATATAGTAGCTAAATGATTACTAGAAATAGTTTTATTTTCTGGAAATAAATTTTCTGTTGTTGCTATTCTTGCTTCTACCATGGTTTCTGGGTCTAAATATTCCAAATCTAATGTAACACGTTCAGAACTTAAGTTAATATTTCCATTGTATGGTCCATGTGCCCATGCTCTTAAGTTGTTTTTATTTTGTACTGCTTTTGGCAAATAAATAGTTGCAGTTAGTGCATCTACTGGAATACCATTTTCTTTGCCTACTAATTGCCAATATAGCTCTGAACAATCTTGGTAAGTTTTAATAGCATCTACTACCGTATATTGTATTTGATATTTTCTGTATTCAGTACCATCAACAGATACTCCCCAAGCAATTTCAAAATCTCCACTACTGGTTACAAGTCCATAATAACAGTCTTTGGTAACATGGTACATTTCTTCATCTATTTTGGTTAATTTTGTTTTGGTATTATCGGAATTTACACGGTAAACCTCTACATTTGTAATTTCTTTAAATTTAGAAGAATCCATTTCTATGTCTTTAAACATAGTATTTGTGTTATTAATTCTAGCATTCCAATTTTCTGTTACATCCATACTTCCATCTTCATTTAATTGAATTTGAAAATCTAAGTGGCGTAAAGTAATACTTCCTGCTTGTACACTGTTTCCTAGCCATAGTATTCCAATAAAAATGGCAAACATGAATAGTAGCCTAAATAAATAAGATTTTTTCATAAACTTTCCCCTTTTATTTTACTTTTTTAGATAATACTTTTATTTATTTTTCAATAGATTCCTTTCCATTATCTCTTTTCTTAGTAACGTTGTTTATTATAAATTATTTTGCATTACCTTTTTTATGCTTCTATTTTATATGATTTTATAAAAAAACACAATTCCTTTTTTATAATATAATAAAATTTTGTTGACCTTTATAAAAAGCCCCTGCTAAAAAGCATAAGGGCTTTTGGATAAGAATCCTTATTAAGGATTCTTATTACTTGGAGCTAGCATAGTCTAACATAAAACAATTTACCCATTGTAAAGCTGTAAACTCATTCCTATATTCGAAGGTCTGCTTAAGCATAGGAAGCTTGAGAATCATTCTCTTGGGCTCAACACCAGTAGGATAAAAACCAACAATGGGAACCTGATGGTCATTGGCTACTTGGAGCTCCATTCCTACATCAAAGGAAGGAGCACCCAAATAGGCAATAACTAAAGAGGCTTTTTTGAGCATTTCCATATTATGCTCATATTCCTTTTCTTCTATTTTTCCACGATCCGTTGATTTATGGGAAATAAAAGGTGTATAACCACCCTGTTCTACTTTTCTGCCTAATGCTTCAAAGTATTCATCCCGGTCTCTGTTTTCTACCGCACCAGTAATGTAAACTATGCCTTTCATAAGGTTCACTCCTTTTATAAATTATTCTTCTTGTAGAAGAACTATATGTTATTATAACTTAAATTTACATAATTTGCAAGAAGATTAGTATTATTTATACATGAACCTAACGGAAAAATTAAATGGAAAAATTAGATATATAATACTTCATAATTTCTTTATCTCTATAATTAATAAACTTTGAGTGGTAAAGGTTTTCATATTTAGATTCTTTTAATGTTTTCTCACACTCACTTATTTTAGTAAAAGCTTCTTCTTTAGATAACCATATTAGTTTCGCTCCTTCTTCTTTTTCTTTTTGTGTTAAGTTTAAATTATAATTTATTTTTTTTACTTTAGCATAAAACACATAGGAAATTTGCTGAAAATTATCTAGAGATTTAAGTTCTTTAGTAATTCCTAATAAAGTAATATTTGCTATTTCACAGCCAGTTTCTTCTAATACTTCTCTTTTAAATGCTTCTTCTGGTGTTTCATTATGCTCTATTCCTCCTCCTGGAAGCTTATATTCATTTTTATTAGTTTTGTTTAATATGGCGATAAGTCCATCTTCCCTTTCTACTATTCCTCTAGCTCCATTTCTTATAGTTGGATTATGGAACGATATTGATTTTTTTTCAAATGTTTCATCAGTAATTTCTACTATAATTTTCATAACCTTCCTCCTGGTATATTAAATAATTATAATTTTATATTGAAATTTATAACTTTTTCTTTCTTGCTCATAATTTCATAGGCTTTTTCTGTTAATTCAATGCTAGTTCTATGTTTTAATAAATCTGAACTATCATCAATATTTAGTAAAAAATTAATGAAGCAATTTTCTCTAGCTTTTTCATTATATCCATTAAAATATTTTTTATCTTTTTCCGATAAAGTGGCTATGTCTAACATATCAAATGGTTTACCACCTATTAACTGACTATTTCTAAAAACGTAAATGTCAAAATGTTCTACACTTCCTACATTATTATTACACATTTTATCTCTGTCTGCAATTTCATAAGCCTGATAGCTATGCACTTGTATATTCATAAGTGGACCTACTTGTATATTAAGCCTTTCATGTCTAACTCGTCCATTTGCTTTATATGTATCTTTTGGTAGCTCAGTCCACGCTCTTCTACTAAAGCCTGATTGCATTAAATTAATAGAACAATTAGTAATTAAGTGTTCATCCTGCTTGAAATTAATTATAGAATGAAAATCAATCTCCCCAAAATTATTAAATTTTTCCTCATGCTCTAATAAAATTTTTTCAAACTTATTAGTTCTCAATATTTTTTTATAATCATAATTGTTAAACACATTAAAAAATTCTACTGGTTTATATGTGGATACAAACATTTCTGCATTATTAATTTGTTTGCCTTTTGTCTGTTTATTCACTTCTAATAACCAAGCTAATAAGTCTATAAAATGGTATCCACTATGAAATAATTTGCCATAGCCATATTTATATGGATGATTTTCTCTTTCTATAAATTCGGAAGGCATATTCCACATGCCATCATTATGATATATATCAATATATGTAATTGGAATATTATATTCTCTTATAATGTTTTCTAAAGTTTTTTTCACATATATATATCCTTCATGAAATCTTCTCTGACATTGTATTTTGAAAGCAATCTTATCTTTTTTCAGCTTATACATATTACTTAAAATTTCATATTCGGTTTTAATCTTAAGTGCTTGCCTTTGATTACTAATTACATTTATTGGTGCTGTGATAGGTTTATCCATTAAAATATTAATATTATTTTCCAATAAAAACTTTGCATAGGCAAAATGTGCTTTTGGTTCTGTTGAAATTATAGCATACTTAATATTTTTACTTTTTATTAGATTTTTTAAATCATTTTCTATTTTTGAATTTAATTCTAAATCATCTCTTTTTTCATCTTCAATAAAATAAAAATGAATGTCTCTTAAATCATTTTCCTCTATATAATCTTCTAATTCTTTCTGCTTACTTTTTAAATCAACAATAATTTTTGGAATAATCTTATACTTTTTAAACAAATTCATGTAAATTCTTTTAGCATGAGGTCCTAAACCTATTAACATAATACTATAGTTACTAAATTCACTCATTATATCTTAATACTTCCTTTCTAATACCAAAAATTTTTTTATTTTGAATTTAGTATATAATCTACTATATATTTTTACAACTTTATTCCTATTTCCTTTGAAGTTATTTTTTATTGTTAAAGTTTCTTTAGGATAAACTTTTCTTTGTTTTTTGTTACAAATTATTTACAAAAATGATTTTTCCTTTTATAATTTATAAAAAAGTATATTAAAAAGAAACTCTTGAAAGGAATCATAATTTATGTATGATTTAAATATTAATGTGTTTTGTAAAAATCTTCAACTTTATAGAAAGTCTAGGAATATCACATTAGAAGGACTTGGAAAAATGATAAACAAGTCAAAAGCTACCGTTTCTAAGTACGAAAAAGGAGATATTGTTCCAGATATTATAACTACTTTAGAAATATGTAATGCTTTGGACATTTCTTTATCTCAGTTATTTCCTATAGCTACATTTAATAGATCTATTAATTTTAATAATCCTTTCTCTACGAATCTTCTATATATGTATTATTATACAGAAAATCGTTTAATTACGTCAATTATAGAAATTAGCGAGGAAAATAATAAAACTTATGTAAAATATTTCAACGGGGTCAAAGATATAAATAAATATGCTGACAATGCTTCTTATATTTACGATGGTACCTTAGAATGTGATAAAATTATCGGTTATATAAATTTGATAAACTCTAATTCACAAAGTACTCAATTAGAAAAGCTTCAAATTTCTTTCCATATTCCTTGGTCTAATGACTTTGAAATAACAAACTTTTATATTCTAGGTCTTACTCCTAATTCTATTCCAATTGTAAAGAAAGGAATTATATCTATTGCGCCTATAAAAAATTTTGACAATTTTATAGATGATTTAAAAATATCTGCTGAAGAGTTATTAAAAATCCAACATGATAATGCTTGGATTCTGCAAAATAAAAATTATGCACATTTTTTTTGCGATAAATAAAATAGTACCATAGATAATAATCTATGGTACTAGCTATTTATTTTAGATTTTCAGGATTTAAGGCTTCTAATTCTTTTAAAACAAATCTTCCATCTTTTCTAACTAGTCTTTCATCAAAATAAATCTCTCCTCCCCCATAATCTGGTGTTTGAATATTAACGATATCCCAATGAATACTAGAACGATTCCCATTATCACTTTCTTCTAAGCTATCTCCAGGCGTAAAATGAAAACTTCCTCTTACTTTTTCGTCAAATAAAGTATCTCCTATTGGCTTTTCTATATAAGGATTTAAACCTAGAGCAAATTCTCCAATATATCTACTTCCCTCGTCTGTGTCCAAAATTTCATTTAATTCTTTTGTTTTGTTTGCTGTTGCCTTTACTATTTTTCCATTTTCGAACTCAAATTTAATATTATGAAATAATATACCATTATATCTTGTTTCTGTATTATAAGTAATATATCCATTTACACTCGTTTTTACTGGAGAAGTAGCAACTTCACCATCTGGGATATTAAAAGTTCCCATATACTTTTCTGCACGTATACCTTCTATACTAAATGTTAAATCTGTTCCTTCACCTTTTATATGCACATTTTTCGTTCTATTCATTAAATCTACTAGCTTATCCATTGCTTTTGACATTTTATTATAGTCTAAAGTACATACTTTAAAATAGAAATCTTCAAATTCTTCTGTATTCATGTTACTCATTTGTGCCATAGATGCATTAGGATATCTTAAAATACACCATTTTGTATTTTTTACTCTTTCTTCAAAATGTACAGGTAAAGTATAATATTTGTTATATAATTCCATTTTTTCTTTTGTTATTCCATTTAATTCTGCTGTATTTGTGCTTGCCCTTATTCCAATATAGGCATCCATATCTTTCATTCTTTGCGAATCATGTTTTGCATATGTTTTTATTTGTTCTTCTGAACAATTTTTTAGTAATTCTCTTAATATTTCATGATTTATAATATTAAAATATGGATATGCTCCCATTTTTTCTGCTTGCTTAATTAGTTCCTTTCCTAAAGGAATAGCTTCTTCTCCTATTATTTCGATTAAAATATGCTCTTTTGCTTTTAAATAAATTGAATAATTTAATAAATTATTAGCTAATTTTTGAATTCTTTTATCTTTCATAATCTTTCTCCTTTTTTTCCCATTATATCATATTGTAGAATTTTGTCTATCTTTCTTTGCATAAATTACTTTTCCAAATTTCATTTCATTTGCCTTTTTTTGTATTTCCATAATGAATAATGGTAAAATAGAGATTCCTATCGTCATCATCCATTGCATACCATTTAATGGTACTAATTTAAATAAATCTGCAATTGGTGGAATTACTACTACTCCTATTTGTAGTAATGTACCTAATAAAAAGGCTCCAAATAAGTATTTATTTTCTAAGAATCCTACTCTAAAAATGGATTCATCACTTTTAATATTAAAACTATGAACTAATTCTAAAAGTCCTAAGCTTAAAAATGCCATAGTTCTTCCTACTTCTACTCCATAAAGAGAATTTCCGATACTAAAGGCAACTAAAGTTAATACTCCTAGCATAGTTCCTTCTGCAAAGATTTTCCACCATAGTCCATCTGCAAAAATTCCTTTTTTGCTATCAATTGGTTTACGGTTCATAATGTCTTTATCCGGTCTTTCTAAGCCTAACGCAATTGCTGGAAGCGAGTCTGTTACTAAGTTAATCCACAATAATTGAATCGCAAGTAATGGTGACTTTAGTCCTAAAAGTAATCCTAAAAAGATAGTTACAATTTCTCCTACATTGGTTGCTATTAAGAAGTGAACCGCTTTTTTAATATTATCAAAAATATTTCTTCCTTGTTTTACCGCTTCTACTATAGTTACAAAATTATCATCTGTTAATACCATGTCTGCTGCATTTTTTGCTACATCTGTACCGTTTTTTCCCATAGCAATTCCGATATCTGCATTTTTAAGGGCAGGAGCATCATTTACACCATCTCCTGTCATGGCTACTACTGCTCCAGTAGATTGAAAAGCATTTACGATTTTTACCTTATGTTCTGGTGTGACTCTAGCAAATACAGAATATTTCATAATATCTCTTTTTAGAATAGCTTCTGGTATTTTGTCTAGTTCTTCTCCAGTAATTGCTAAATCCTGCGGTTTTAAGATGCCTAAGTCTTTCGCGATTGCTTTTGCAGTTGCAACATGGTCTCCTGTAATCATAACTGTTTTAATTCCTGCTCTTCTACAAGTTGCTACTGCTTCTTTTACCCCTTCTCTTGGTGGGTCCATCATACCAATTAACCCTACATAAATTAGGTTTTGTTCTATTTTACTATCTAAATTTACAGGTAATTGTTCTATATCTAAATAAGCTATTGCTAAAACTCTTAAAGCTTGGTTTGCCATTTGAGTATTTTGCTTTTCTATTTGTGCTATTAAATTTCCATTTAATTTAGTAACAGTACCATTGGTATAAGCTTTAGTACATTTTTTTAGTAATACATCCGGTGCTCCTTTACAAATAATACGATATCCGTTTGGAAGCTTGTGAATGGTTGTCATCATTTTTCTGTTGGAATCAAAAGGAATATCTCCTATTCTTGGCATTGCTTGATATAACTGTTCTTTGTTTTGCCCTTCTTCCAAAGCTTTATTTACAATAGCAGTTTCTGTTGGTTCTCCTGTTACTTCTATTTTTCCCGCGTGATTGCTAATTTCTACATCTGTACACATTGCCCCTAGACTTAAAATCCATTTGTTAAAATTTTGCATTGTTGAATTTCTATTTTGCCAATTTTTTGTTTGTGTACTACTAGATTTTAAATAATTACTATTTTTTTCCTCAAATTCTTCATTTAAGTTTGTTCTTTTATTTAAAGCTGTTTCTCCGTCCAAACTAACTATTTTGGTTACCTGCATTTTATTTTGTGTTAAAGTTCCTGTTTTATCAGAACAAATAACACTACTGCTTCCTAAAGTTTCTACTGCTGGAAGTTTACGTATAATACTATTCTTTTTTGCCATTTTCGTAACACCAATAGAAAGCATAATAGTTACAATTGCAGGAAGTCCTTCTGGAATAGCTGCTACTGCAAGCCCTACTGATGTCATAAACATTTCAATTGGTTCAATTTTTTTGAAAATACCTATTACAAAAATAAGGAAACAAATTATTAAACAAGCAATTCCTAAACTTTTTCCTACTTGTCCTAATTTTTTCTGAATTGGTGTTTCTGGTGACTCATTGGTTAGAATCATATTAGCTATTTTTCCAACTTTTGTATCCATTCCAATTTCTGTTACAATTGCTTCTCCATGTCCATTTACCACAATTGTAGTAGCAAAAGCTAAATTTACCATATCTCCTAATGCAGTTTTTTCATTTAGAAGAGATTCCGCCTCTTTTAAAACAGGAACAGTTTCTCCTGTTAAACTAGACTCTTCAATTTTTAAGTTAGAAGAAGAAATTAATCTACAATCTGCTGGTACATAATTTCCAGCTTCTAATAGCACAATATCTCCGGGAAGTACTTCTTCCCCCTTAATGGTTACAATATTACCCTGTCTTTTTACTTTACAAGTAGGAGCGGACATTTTTTTAAGTGCTTCTAGAGATTTTTCTGCCTTTGCTTCTTGCACTAGACCCATAATGGCATTAAATACTACAATGGCAATGATAATAATGGAGTCGAAATAGTCATTACTGCCTTCCATTTTAGAAACTATGGCAGAAACAACAGAAGCAATTAATAAAATAATAATCATAAAATCATTAAACTGTTTTAGAAAACGAATTAAAATAGATTGTTTTTTTTGTTCTTTTAGCTGATTTAAGCCATACTTTTTCCTTTTTTCTTCCACTTGCTTTTCACTTAAGCCTAATTTCATATTCGTTCCTAACTTTTTTTCTACTTCTTTTGTAGATAACATATGCCACATTTTCATATCCTCCTTTGTTTTTGTTTTATATATATGTGGCTTGTCTATGTTTTAGAACTTTAAGATTAATGAAAAATCATACTCTATTCGTAAAGTAGGTTATTAAGCTTAAAATATTTGATTTTTAAAAAGTTTATTCTTATCCTAATGAAATGTTTAAGCTTACAAGAAAAAGCGAGCAATTCCTATGATAATTAATAAACTAGCGGCAATGTAATTCCAAAAGGAATGTGGTATATTCTTAAATTTTTGAATTTTTAAGGCTATTTTTCTTCCTAATGATAAGAATCCTATTTGGAAAAAGGAAACTAACAAGGGAAAAAGTAAAAAGGTACTTTCAAACATTCCTGTTCCTATCCCAACACTAAAAGCATCCAAAGATAAAGCAATTCCTAAAGAAATGGCTTCTTTACTATCTATTTGTTTGGAAGAGTCTACATCATAAGTTTCCGGATCTTTAATAGCTTGAAAAAGCATTCCCAACCCCATGAAGCATAAAATCCCACTTCCTATCATATTACTTAAGTGATTTGGTAAAAATTTTTCAATTCCATGACCTATAAAAACAGCTAACATGCTAATGGTAAAGGAAATTGTAAATAAAATAAATTTGGCTTTCTTCGTAATTTGAATATTTCTTAACCCATATGTAGCACCAATTCCAATAGAATCTATACTTGTGGAAAAGGCTAATAATACATAAGTAAGTAACATAATTTTACACCTCTTATTATCTTATGTTACTTCCGTATTTTTGCTACTTTTTCATCTTAACTTTTGCTATTTTTGTTTTCGCTCTTTTTATTTTTTCTTTATGTTTCTTTTTCTATTCCTCTGTACTACTTTTCTTTTTTTCTTCTGTCTAGCTTTTCTTTTTTCGTTTCTATCTTTTTATTCCTTATTTTTACTTGCTTTTTAGGAGATTTTGGTTTAAAATACGTGTAGAAATAAAAAAGGAGATGAAAGCTGTTGCAACCTAATGTATTAATTATAGGAACCGATATTAATGCTTATTACATGGCAAGATGTTATTATGAACTTTATCAAACAAAAGTGGATTTAATAGGAAGAGTAGCAATGCCTTTTACTTCTCTTAGTAAAATTACCAATGTTACTATTGTTTCTAATTTAATAGAACCTAAAATTTTTTTAGATACTTTAATTTCGTATGCCAAGGATCATCCATCTGCTCAAAAAATATTATTAATAGGTACCAATGATACTTATGTTAGACTAATTGCGGAATATGCTGATACTTTGGCCCAATATTATTTGTTTAACTATCCTTCTAAGGAGATAATGGATACTCTTTTAGTAAAAGAAACTTTTTATAGTACTTATGCAAATAGTTCCCTTACTTTTCCTAAGACTTTTATTTATGCCTGTGATGGTTCTATGAAGGTAGAAGAGGTAAAAAAATATTTTTCTCTTTACCCTTTAATTATTAAGCCAAGTGATGGTATTACTTACCATGAAATTGATGGCCTTGCTAAAGTATATAAAATAGCAGATGAAACTAGCTTAGAAAAAACTTTGCAAAAAATCCAAAATTTAGGTTACCATGGACATTTAATTATTCAAGAATTTATTCCTGGAGATGACAGTGCTTTACATGATTGTCTATTTTATTGTGGAAAAGATAAAAAAGCTAGAGTTGCTACCTTTGCACAAATTGGTTTACAAGAACATACTCCAACAGGAATTGGAAATTGTACTGTATTAGTTAATGGTTTTAGCCAATATGGTTATCCAGAAGATCTTATTTATCAATTAAAAGACTACTTAGAAAGTATTGGTTACCAAGGCTTTGCAGAGTTTGATTTAAAATATGATGTAAGAGATCAAAAGTTTAAAGTTTTTGAAATTAACCCTAGACAGTCCAGAAGTGGCTATTATTTAAGTGCTTGTGGGTATAATTTAGTAGAATTGTTAATAAAGGATTTATACACAAATGAATTAGACCCTAATTTTAAAATTGTAAAAGAAAAAATGGTACTTAGCTTTGTTCCTAAAAAAGTAATGAAGCAGTATATTTTAAGTAAGCCTCTAAAAGAAGAAATAAAAAGATTAATGAAGCAAAAGAAATTTGTTCATCCTATTGCTTATCGTAAAGATATGTCATTAAAAAGAAGAAAATATCTTTTTATGAGAGCATTAAATTATGAAAAAAAATATAAAAAATATCATTTTTAAGACAAGAAATTTATTTTGATATATATGGGGTTATAGGTAGATCCCCTAAAAAACCTAAATACATTTTATACAAGGAATGAAATTTATGGCTATATTAAAAGACTATATTGAACAACTAAAAAAAGAAAATTTATTACAAGCAGTTGAACTTGGAAATGCAGATTCTAGTTTATTAAATCAGCAAGTTAAGCATATTCATCACAACTCTAAAGAAGTAACGAATGAAACCCTATACATTTGCAAAGGATTAAATTACAAGCCTGAATACTTAGAAGAAGCAATTCACAATGGTGCTATGGTTTATGTAGCAGAAAAAGAAAATGTAAGTAATGTTAGCTTTCCCCATATTGTGGTAAATGATATTCGTAAGGCTTTGGCTGCTATTGCTTGCATGTATTACGACTTTCTTGCAACCAAAATTAATATGATTGGCTTAACTGGTACCAAGGGCAAATCCACTTCTGCCTACTATATTAAAAGCATTTTAGACCATTATATGAAAAGACACAATTTACCAGACACAGCTATTATTTCTTCTATTGATACTTATGATGGAAAAACCTGCAAAGAATCTTTAATTACAAGCCCAGAATCTATTGATTTACAAGAAATTATTGCTAATGCCGTAGATTGTAAAATGCAAAATTTAGTAATGGAAGTTAGTAGCCAAGCTTTAAAGTTAGATAGAGTTCATGATGTTTATTATAAAGTAGGAGTATTTATGAATATTTCCGAAGACCATATTAGTACCATTGAACATCCAAATTTTGAAGATTATTTTGCTTCTAAATTAAAATTCTTTGCTCAAGTGGAAAATGCTTGTGTTAATTTAGATAGTGATTTTATTGACAGAATTTTGGAAAGTGCTAAGGATGCAAAAAAAATTATTACTTTTAGTACGAAAAATCCCAAAGCAGATATTTATGCCTATGATATTAAAAAACAGGGCCATACAGCTATCTCTTTTAAAGTTCGTACTCCTAAGTTTGAAAAAGAAATGCTTCTTACCATGCCTGGATTATTTAATGTAGAAAACGCCTTGGCAGCTATTAGCACAGCTATTTGTTTAGATGTTCCTTTTGAAGATATTTATGAAGGTTTAAAAACAGCAAGAGCTAGTGGCAGAATGGAATCACATGTTAGTAAAGATGGTAGTATTATTGTAATTGTAGATTATGCCCATAATAAATTAAGTTTTGAAAAATTATATGAATCTACCAAACAAGAATATCCTGACAAAAAAATTATTACTGTATTTGGTTGCCCTGGTGGAAAAGCACAACTTCGTAGAAGAGATTTAGGACGCTTAGCAGGAATTCATTCTGATATTAGTTATTTAACTGCAGAAGACCCAGGTCCAGAAGATACAATAGCTATTTGTGAAGAAATTGCATCCCATATTAAAGAAGAACATGGAAATTATAAAATTATAGAAGACCGCGGTGAAGCTATTAAAAAAGCAATTTTGGAAAATCCAAATAGTGTAGTTTTAATTACTGGAAAAGGAAATGAAACAAGACAAAAATATGGTAAAAAGTTTCTTCCTTGTTTAACAGACACAGAGTATGCCCAGGAAGCTTTAGAAGAATATGATAAACTCAGCCATTAGGGACGTTCCTTTTTGGCTGATTTTCAACCAAAAGGGACAGTCCTTTTAAATTAATAAAGTAGTGAATAGCAATGTTTGACTTTTCACTACTTTATTTTTTATTTCCTTCATTCTTAGGTGGAAAATATTCTATGATATCACTAATTTCGCAATTAATGGTTTTACAAATTCTTGCCAATAAATTCAAATCAACTTTTTTCATATCATTATTACAATATTTTAATAATTGTTTATAATGAATTTGACCATTTCTAGATAAACTAGAACGGCTAATATGATGTTCTTTTAAAAATTCATCCAGCTTTAAATCCACTTTTCCCCATTCATCCAAGCTACTCACCTCATACAAATATTACCACAAAAGAGAGGTACATCACAATTAGGAATATACCTAGTATGTCTATGCATATTAATATTTATTTTATCTATTGACATTTTTATAATCTTACTATAACATTTACATAGTAGGTGTATACATACTATTTATATGACTTAAAAAATTAAGAATATTATTTTAAAATTGGTAAAAACTAAAAATGAAAATCATAAAGCTTTGAATTATTAAAATATAACTATTTCTACTTTTCTTATGAAAGGATAATAAAATATGAAAAACAAAAGATGTAAATTATACAAATTTCCAAAAATAAACAATGGTAGTAGAAATCATTTTTCCAATAAAAATTTGATAGATAAATCTCCTGAAACGTCGGGTATCACATTAATTGCTTTAGTAGTCACAATCGTAATATTATTAATTTTGTCTGGCATAACAATAGGAACCTTAATGGGAGATGGCGGAATTATAGAAAAAGCAAAAGAAGCGAAAAAAACAACTATTGTTTCAGTTATAAAAGAAAAGATAGACATAGATAAATTAAGTAAATCTTTAGGAAAAGAAGATGGCATGATAACAGAAGATGAGCTAAAAGAAATATTGGATAAATATGGAAAAATTATCTATGATGAAGAACTCATAGAAGGAATTATAGAAAAAGATAACGGATATGAAATATTATTACCCGATATTATGGATGGAGTTATCAATCAAAATATTTACGTAAAACTTTATGCAGATGGAACATTAGCATTTAGCCATGAAAAAAATGCAGTATTAGAAGGAAAAGAAATAAGCAAGGATTATGGAAATATAAAAGGGCAAAGTTTTTCCATGAGAGGTGAACTTAAACCAGGAGGCAATCCAGGTGATGCTCACGATTTTACACAGATAACAAATGCACCATGGGAACAAGATAGAAACAGCATTACCAATGTAATATTTTTAGATGAAATCAATCCAAGTTCAACAGTAGCATGGTTTGCAGGATGCGAGTGAGTAACAGATTTTAGAAATATTCAAAATTTAAATACAAAATATGTTAAAAATATGTATGGTATGTTTGCATCTTGTACAAGTCTAGAAGATTTAGATTTAACTAGCTTAAATACAGGTAAAGTAGAAACTTTTGCAAGAATGTTTGACAGCTGTTGGAATTTACAAAATTTAGATGTTAGCAATTTTAATACTAGTAGTGCCATAAATCTCTATAGAATGTTTTATGTATGTGAAAAATTGACTACTATTGATATAAGTAATTTTAATACTAGTAATGTAATAGATATGTCAGATATGTTCAAAGGATCTATAGGCTTAGAAGTTTTAGATTTAAGTAATTTCAATACTAGTAATGTAACAAATATGTCAGGCATGTTTTCTAATTGTCCTAGTCTTACTAGTTTAGATGTTAGTAGTTTTGATACAAGTAATGTTACAAATATGTCAGGAATGTTTCAATCTTCAAAATTAATTCGTGAGATTAAAGGCTTAGAAAAGTTTAATACAAGTAAAGTAACTAACATGTCATCAATGTTTTATAATTGTACGAATATAACAAATTTAGATTTAAGTAATTTCAATACTAGTAATGTAGAAAATATGAGTACTATGTTTTGGAATTGTGATAATTTAGTTAATTTGAAAATTGATAATTTTAATACAAGTAAGGTTACTAATATGTGGACTATGTTTGAGAGCTGTGAAAATCTTACTACTTTAGATTTAAGCAGTTTTGATACGAGTAAAGTAACAAATATGGAAACAATGTTTTCACGGATGTAGTAAATTAACTCTTATCTATGTCGGTCCTCAGTGGATTATTAATCCAAATACAAATACAACTAATATGTTCAAAAATTGTGGAACCTCTAGTGTAACATTAAAGCCATAAATATAACGTTTATAAAAAATCAATAATAAATGTAAAGTTAATTTTTATTAGTATATCAATTTTTAAAGGAGTGCCCCTAGTGGTTGTTTTTCAGCCAAAAAAGAACGTCCCTTTTGGCTGATTTTCGACCAAAAAGGAACGTCCCTAGTGGCTGAGTTTAATTGAAAGCAACTTACTAATTCCGTTTTCTTCCATGGTAACTCCGTAAACTGTGTTTGCAGCTTCCATGGTACCTTTTCTATGGGTGATTACTAAAAACTGCGTATTTTGACAGAATTTCTTTAAGTATTCTGCAAAACGGTATACGTTTACATCATCTAATGCTGCTTCTATTTCGTCTAAAATACAGAATGGTGCAGGATTAATTCTTAAAATAGCAAATAGTAAAGCAATGGCAGTAAATGCTTTTTCTCCTCCTGAAAGTAGCATCATATTTTGCAATTTTTTTCCTGGTGGTTGTACATGAATATCAATTCCACATTCTAAAATATTATTTTCATCTTCTAATATTAATTCTGCTTTTCCACCTTGGAATAATTCTGCAAAAACTTCATTAAAGTTTTTATTAATAAGTGCAAACTTTTCTTTAAATTGTTCTTTCATGGTTTCTGTCATGTCATTAATCATTTTTCTTAGTTTGGCTTGGCTATCTTCTAAATCTAAACGTTGTTCTGACATGAAGTCATATCTTTCTTTGGTCTTTTTGTATTCTTCTATGCTATCTACATTAATGCTTCCTAAATCCCTTATTTCATTTCTTAAGTGATTTACTTGTTTTTGGGCATTTACAACATTTTCTGGTTTTTGATATTCTTCTACATTATTTGGTGTTAGTTCATATTCTTCCCATAATTTATCTGTTATTTCTTGAATATCTTGTTCTAATTTTGCTTTTTTTACATCTAGTTTTACAATTTGCTCTTTTAAATCTTCTAGCAAACTAAATTTACTCTCAATTTCTTGTTCTGTTTTTAATAATTCTTCGTTTTTATTTGTTCTTTCTTGTTTTAGTTCCTCTACCTTGTTAGAACTATTAGCTACCTCTTGTTTAATTTTTTCAATATCTGATAAGTAATTTTCCACTAATTTTTCTAAAGCTACATTTTCTTCTTGAATTTGCTGTATTGTTTGCTCTTTATTTTCTTTGCTTTTTTCTTGATTTTGTATGTCTTGGTTAATTCTTTCTACCATTTCATCAATAGAACTTTCGCTTTCATCAAAAGAGCTAACAGATATTCTTAAATTAGTAATATCAAAATTTAAATCGTCAATGTATTTTTGATTATCTTTATTATTAACAGCAAATTGTTCTATTACTTGGTTTAATTCTTCTATTTGTTTTGTTAAACCTTCTATTTCTGCATTTTTTTGTTCTTTTTCTTTTCTATTTTCTTCTTTTTGTTTATCAAGCTCTTTTACTTCTTCTTTTAATTTAGCAAGTCTATTTTCTAAACGAGTAATATTTTCTGTAATAGCAACCATTTTTTGGTTTTCCATTGCATAAATAATATTAATTTCTTGCAATTCTTTTTCTAGTTTTGCAGTTTCTTCTATACTATCTCCAATAGAAGATGCATAATCTTCTTTTTCTTGTGTTTTTTCTGCTATTTGTTTTTCTAGTTTTTTTAATTCTTTTTCTAAGTCTTCGATTTCTCTGCTTCTTCCTAAAATATTTACTGTTTTGGTTGCAACACTACCACCAGAAATAGATCCAGAGCTACTAATAATATCCCCTTGCAATGTAACAATACGGAAAGAATAATGGTCTTTTTTGGCTAGACTAATTGCTGTGTCCATATCTTTTACCACTACTGTTCTTCCTAATAGATTTAGTACAATTTGCTCATATTTTTTATTACATTTTACTAAATCTGATGCAATACCAATAACTCCTTCTAGCTTAGTTAATTTTTCTAGTTTTTTGCCTTGAATAGAAGAAGTAGGTAAAAATGATGCTCTTCCTAGTTGGTTGGTTCTTAAATATTCAATTAATTTTTTTGCATCTTGCTCTGTTTCTGTAACAATATTTTGCAAAGCTTGCCCTAAACACATTTCTATTGCAGTTTCATATTCTTTCTCTACAGAAATTAAATTTGCTAAAACTCCATGTACCCCTTGTTTTAATTGGCTATTTTTTTCGCATGCAAGTAATAAAGATTTTACCGTTTTATTGTAGCCTTCCTTTTCCTTCTCGGTTTCTACTAAAAATTGATATCTTGCTTGTTTCATTCTGTGGCTATATTCTAATTTACTAAGTTCTTGCTCATATTGTTTTAATTTTTGCATGTTTTCTTCTTTTGTTTTTAAACTTTTTTGCAAATTATTATCAGCCATGTTTCTCTTGGATTCTATTTCATAAAATCCTTTTGCCATCTCTTGTTTGTTTCCTCTTGTTAGGTCTAATTCGGAAATAACTTGGTCAATTTCATTTTTTAATTGTTTTTGGCGTTTTTCCAGGTTTTCAAAATTAGTATCCTGCATTGTTATTTCATTTCCGAGTTCATACCTTTTATCTGTATTTTGCTCTACTATTTGTTTTTTAGCTTCTATTTCTAATTCTTTATTTGATAATTTTTTACTTAATTCTGTAAGTTCTGCTTCTTTTTGTGAAAGCTCTGCTTGAAATTTTTCTTTATTGGAAGTTAAATTTGTTTTCTTTTCTAATTTTTGTTTTTGTTCTTCTTTTAGGTCTTCTATTCTTTGGTTTGTTTCTTCTATTTCCTGTTCCAATCTTGTTTGATTATTTTTATTATTTTGAATTCTTTCTTTCGTAATTCCAATTTCTGAATTTATTTTTTCAATTTTGTTTGTACTTTCAAAACCTAAGTTTTGCATTTCTTCAATTTGGTTTGTAATATCATCTACTACTTTTCTTAAACTTTCTTTTGCAGTCTGTAAGCCCTCCATTTTGCTATCTTCTTGTTCTTTTTGAGATACTATAATTTCTTCGTCTTGCAAAAGCTGTTCTAGCTTTTCTTTATAGGTTTGAATATGATGTACAAATAGTCCAACTTCAATAGATTTTAATTCTTCTCTTAAATCTAAAAATTTTCTTGCTTTATCTGCTTGTAATTTTAATGGTTCAATATTTGCTTCTATCTCTGCTAAAATATCATTAATACGAAGCAAATTTAATTTGGTTTGTTCTAATTTTTTTTCTGATTCTTGTTTTCTGGTTCTATATTTTACAATCCCTGCAGCTTCTTCAAAAATATGTCTTCTATCTTCTGATTTATTACTTAAAATTTCATCTATTTTTCCTTGCCCTATAATACTGTAGCCATCTTTTCCAATTCCTGTATCCATAAATAGTTCTAAAATATCTTTTAAACGGCATGGTGTTTTATTAATAAAATAGCCTGTTTCTCCACTACGGTATAATTTTCTGGTAACAGTTACTTCTGCATATTCAATAGGAAGTTTTCCATCTGTATTATCTATTACAATAGATACTTCTGCAAAACCTAGTGATTTTCTAGCTTGGGTTCCAGCAAAAATAATATCCTCTGATTTAGAACCTCTTAAAGACTTCATACTTTGCTCCCCTAATACCCAACGAATGGCATCTGAAATGTTACTTTTTCCAGAGCCATTTGGTCCAATTACAGAAGTAATTCCTGGTTTAAATTCTAATATTGTTTTATCTGCAAAAGATTTAAATCCTTGCAATTCCATTCTTTTTAAGTACATGTTTTTCACCTTTTATGTTTCACTTAGTATTTTGTCTTTTATTGAAAAGTATATTTCTTATATAAACATTTGCTTTTTTCAATATTTGACATTTTTCTACTAGTAAAGTATATAGTTAATTTAGTGAAAAGTCAATGGATTGCAAGGATATTTATCTTTAGGTGTGTATATTTTTATCTTTAGGTTCCTAATGTGTATGGATCGTTTGATGTTCCACTTCCTCCTGTTACTTTGAGTCCTGATTTTAATGTAAATACTGGTCGAAAACCATACCCTTTTCTAATTGATGATAACCTAACAAAATCTTGAAAACTAGTAATGTCAAGTAATGCATATTGCCTACTAAATTCATTCAAATTACCATACATATCTATACTTCGCATATCCGCATCCATAACCCTTGAATCAAAATATCCTTCTCTAGAGGCGAACACATAATTTGATCCTACTATTCCTAGTTCTAGCATTTTATTATAATCTGATAAATAATTATCATCTTGATTTTTAACAGCATATCCCATGCTTATAAACACCTCTGATTCTGAATTTTTATTGTTTGGAACACTTCCAACACATCTTGCATCAGATGCATACAATGGGTTTATATATGTTTCTGCTTTTGTGTTTAATGTACTAATTGCATTATTAAATTCATTATACGTCTCACTAAAATTAGTTCTTTCATCATTATATTCATCATCTCTACTATCTGCATCTTTTCCTATCCAAACCTCTTCTACAGATTCCATAACTATAATTTGTACTCCATAGCTTGAATAATTTACATTTTCTGGTCCATACAATACGACACATTTTCTTGTTACTCCTGTTCCATCTTCATAATATACATAGTTTCCTTCTTTTAGTGTTTTTTCTATCGTTGGATTAGTTACTGTTACATTGCATGTTCCACTTACTCCACTTCCATCATTTGCTTTTACAGTTATGGTTGCTGTTCCTGCTGCTTTTGCTGTTACTAAACCTGTGCTACTTACTGTAGCTATATTTATATTATTACTACTCCAACTTACTGTTTTATTACTTGCATTATCTGGTGTTATACTTGCTGTTAATTGCTGTGTTTGACCTTCTTCTAATGTTATACTTGTTGGGCTTACTGTTATTCCTGTTACTAATTGTGTTACTGTTACCCCTTGTGATATCGTTTCTATTTTATTTCCTGCTTTATCCTGTGTTAATACATGCAAATAATAGGTTCCTACTGTTGTTGCACTTAATGTTATGGTTTCTCCATTACTATTAAATGTATTTGGATAGCTAGTTGTTTCTGTTCCTATATTATCTGAATTTGTGTTATATACCCATCTACAATTTCCTATATCTACTCCA
Source organism: uncultured Clostridium sp. (assembly GCA_902492105.1). Lineage (GTDB taxonomy): Bacteria > Bacillota > Clostridia > TANB77 > CAG-508 > CAG-273. Next base: position 17,334 of record CABUKD010000003.1, on the reverse strand, counting down.
CTTTCATTATCTGTATGTGTTACTGTTGCTGTAATACTTTCTGTTGTATTTGTACTTGTTCCGCTTAAATTTATACTTGCTTGTTGTGGCTCTTTTTCATCTAAAATATCGATACTACTATATCCACTTTGATTTGTTCCATCTGTTACTACTGCAAATACCGTATCTCCATATTTTAGCTCTGTAATTGCTCCTTCATAATCTTTCCATTGTCCTTCAGTTGTGTTTATTTGGTATTGTATAGTTACTCCTGTTTTGGTTGTTTCTAATTCTATGCTTGCTGTTCCATTATTCCATATTGTTTCTCCTTTTTGAGTAACTACTCCTGTTAATTCTCCTGTTGTTACATTAATTTTCTTTTCTGAAGTTCCATTGTTATCTTTTATTACTACTTTTATGTTATATACTACATTTTGTTCTAATCCTGTTAAATCTGCTGTTAAGTCTGTTACTTCTTCTTTTAATGCTTTATAACTACTTTCTTCTTCTCCATCTTTTTTATAGTAATAGCTTAAACTTACTTCTCCTTCTGATCTTGCAATTTCTACTTCTATATGAATACTATTACTTTCGCTTGTTGAAGTTATTTCTCCTATTTTTGGTGGTAATTTATCTCCTTTTACCACATCTCCTATTACTACACTTCCATCTGGCATTACTATTATTTCTACTACATACCCTTCATTTGTGGTTACTTGATAGGCATCATTTTCTCCTTCTTTTTCTGGTCCTTCTATATCTTCTTCTGGATTATCTATAATATCTGCTTCTACCATTTTGTCCCATAAGTCATCTATTGTTACTCCTGGTTTTGTTAGTCTTTCTATACTCCAATCTGCTATTACATTATTTATTCTATCTTTTATTGCTCCTATTTCATACTCTATTTTAGACTGGTTTGCTATGTTAAATATTCCATCATTTCCAAATAACAAATTTATGGTTACTCCTGCTAAAATGAGTAATACTACTATTGTTACTACCAATGCTATTAAAGTAATACCTTGTTTATTCTCTATTCTTTTATCTATATTCCAATTTGTTTTAATTTTTTCAATTGTTTTACTATTTTCTATTATTTTACCTAATTCTCTTATTCCCTGAAAATATTTCATTTTGTATTCCTCCTATGTTTTTACTTATTTTTCCTCTTTTGCCTACTTTTATTCTTGTTTTTTCTATTTCTAATTACTAAGATATATTTTCGCATTTCTCATAATTGAGGACCATTGTTTAATAGATATTTTAATTTTTGTATTTGTTTTAAAGAAAGTGTGCAGTAATTCACAAGCCTATGGGACGAGCTTATGAAAAAAAGAAAAGATATATTGAAAACTCAAATTATTAAGAATTTTTTTATCAAACACATATTAAAAATATTATCTAACTTCATTATACTATTCTTTTATTTCTATGTAAAGAAAAAGAAAATGAATTATGCATTTTTCTTGCATAATTCATTTTTTAAATTTTGATATTCTATATATAATTTTGGTACAACAAATAAAACTAAATTTTCTTTAGTTCTTGGTTTAAATGTTAGCTCTCTCTCTCTCTCTCTCTCTTAGTGTTTCAATGGTTTTCAATTTTATCCTCTTTTTTTGCTTTTATAACTTTTTACTATTTTTTTACTAATTTTTATTTTCTAAATAATCTTCTAATAATTGATTTAATTCTTCTAATAATTGTTCCATTTCTTCTTTTGGCAAATCCTCTTTCAATGCATCTTCTAGCTCTTGAATTTTCTCTTCAATTTGTTTTTGTTCTTCATTCATTTTAGCTTCACCTCATGAAAGAGTGTTCCCAATATTTTCTTTTTTATGCTTTATTATTCTTTTCATTTTGTTTTATAAGATTTTATGTTATTTTATTTTGCTCTGTATTCTCTTACTTTCGTTATTTTGCCTTATTAAAGTATTCTATTAAATGAAGAATGAGTTGTTGGTTTTTTTCATTTAATTGATCAAATGCACATAAAGCAATATTAGGAGTTTTTTCTTTTCTGTCTTTTAAGTAATCTCCAAAAATATCATCTGTTGTAATATGAAAACAATTACAAATACGAACAAGTACTTCATAAGAAGGTTTGGATTTATCCTGTTCAATACTACTAATATACCTAGTAGAGCAGTCAATTGCTTCTGCTAAACTTTCTTGGGTATATCCATGTGTCTTTCTAAGATTTTGTAGTTTGCGTCCAATTAAGATTTCTTTTGGTTTTTTCATTTTTTATCACCTATACATTCTTTATTTTTTATCAATCATATCAAACGTTTTCAAGATTATAAACGAATTATATAGGTATGGTATGTTTTTTTATTACATTTTATTTTGTTTTTTTATTGATTTAATCTTTTTACGATTTCATCACATTTTTGAATAACGTGTTTTACAAGTGTTTCATCCATTTTTCTATTTTTCATTAGAATTTTTCCTTTTATCATGGTAGTTTCTACATTTTTACTGCTTACATTATATACCAAATTAGAAATAGTATTTAAATTTGGAAGCATGGTAATATTGTCTAATTTTTCTTCTACATTTACTAAAATTAAATCCGCGTCTTTTCCTACTTCAATACTTCCTATTTTATCTTCTAGTCCCAACAATTTAGCACCATTTATGGTTGCCATTTTTAGTACATCTTTTGCGGTAAGCCTTTCTTCATTTTCATGAATACCACCCTGAATTAAACAAGCAATTTTCATGGTTTCAAACATGTCTAAATTGCTACCGTGAACCTTGTCCATCTGTTCCGAAGTGCTACATTAAGATTGTTTTGCAAATATTTTGTAGTATCTGCTATCGTACATCCAAGTCTTAAGTTAGAAACTGGGTTGTGGGCAATTCCGCAATCCATAGTTTTTAAAATAGCAATATCTTCATCATCTAAATGAACTGCATGTGCTAAAATAGTGTGAATTCCATCAAAATATTTTTTTAATACTTTACTTGCTTTTTCTCCTTGTTTTTGTTTAATGTCTTCTATTTCATCGACACTTTCTAAAAAGTGAACATGAATTGGCAAGTTTAATTCTTTTGCTAAGTCTGCTGTCATTTGTAATGCTTCTGGAGAGCAAGTATATAGACTATGTGGTGCAACCGTATAAGTAATTAAATCATTTTGTTTATCTCTTGTTTCATAAAATTTTCTAAATTCTGCTATTCTTTTTTCCGCTTCTTCTTTTTCTCCTATAACAGTCCTCGTCAAAACTGCCCTTACTCCCATATCTTCTGCTGCTTTACGAATGGCATCTTGCAAAAAATATTGGTCATTAATACAAGTAGTTCCTGTGGAAATCATTTCTATAAATGAAAGCATACTTGCATAATAAACATCTTCCTCGGTTAATTTATCTTCTTGTGGCCAAATTTTATTTTCTAACCAGTCATATAATTTACATCCTTCTGTACTTTCTCTAAAAAGACTCATAGGAATATGAGCATGAGTATTAATAAGTCCTGGCATAATTACACAATTGGTTGCATCTATTACCTCGGCATTAGGATATTGATTTTTTTCTATTATGGTTTCAATTTTTACAATTTTTCCTTTTTGTACAAGAATTTCCTTTTCTTCTATTGTAACATCTATTTTATCTTTATTTGGTTGAAATAGTAATACTTTCCCATTTTTTAATAAATAATCAGACATCATTTTCTTTCCTTTTCTCTTTTTAATATCTTGAATATACTATTTTTTGAAAAGTAAGTCAAGTTTTTTATTACAATTTATAGTTATATTTTATAAAACTATGTAGACTACAAATTGTGACTTTTTTTGTGTCCTTTTTGTAATAATTTGCAAATTTACTTTACTTTCCGCCTTTTCTTTATTATACTTATAGTATGGAGAAATATATTTTCCTATAAAATAGAGATAAATAAAATTATTTTTAATTTTTAGAGAAACAAATGAATAAATTTTATTCCAATTTATGTATTATTGGAAAGGATGATAAGACAAATGAAACAAGAAAAATTCGATTTTTATAGTCCCGTTAACTTAAAATCTTATAATTTAGACCAAATTATGCGTTATCAATTAGACGTATTAGAAAGATTAGACCCTTTTACTAGAAGGCATAGTGAGAATGTTGCTAACTTATGTTGTAGAATTTGTGAATATTTAAGATGTAAACAATCTTTTACTGTGCATTGTACCATTGGTGGCTATTTACATGATGTTGGCAAAATGTTTATTCCTTTAGAAATTTTAAATAAACCTGCTAGACTAACTCCAGAAGAATATGAAATTATGAAGACTCATACTACTTTAGGATACCAAATGTGTATGAAAGATCCAAAGTTGCGTCCTTATGCTTTAGCTGCATTAGATCATCATGAAGCATTAGATGGTTCTGGTTATCCTAGTGGTCTTACCAAAAAGGATATTCCTTATGAAGCCCAAATTATTCGTGTAGCAGATGAATATGATGCGTTAGTTACCAAAAGACAATATAAAACTCACGTTAATATTTCTGAAACATTAAAAGAATTAATTAAAGATGCTCAACCAGATCCTAAATTTATTGCTCTAGACCAATTAGCTGAAAAAGAAAAGTCTGGAAAAATTAGTGGCGTTATCTTAAAAAAATTATTTAAAGTTGTTATTGATGATACTTTATATGAAATCAGTTGTGTAATGGATTATGTAGAATATTTAAAGCAACAAATTAAGCGTTTGGAGTTAATTCAAAGTTATCACAAGAAGGCTGAAAATACCAATAAACAAAAAACAAAAGATTATTACCAAGAAGGAATGAAGCTTTTATTTCAAGATGGTGAAACTTTTGCAAATTATAATACTGTTTTAGAAGAATACAGACAAGCTCTTCGTACCAGAGAAGAGGTAATTGATAGATTATATTTAGAAATTAAAATTATTAAAAAGTTAAGAGTTTAGGAGGAATTATGAAATCTAACAAAAGTAAAGTAAAAAAGATAACTACAATGCCTCAAAAACTTAGAATCATGCTACTTGTTTTTTTAGGATTATTCTTTTTATTAATCATACGCCTTGCTTTTTTACAATTAGTACAAGGTGCTAGTTTAAAGGAAAGAATGTATAATCAATTAATTAAAAGTGAAACAATTAATCCTAAAAGAGGAACTATTTATGACTCCACAGGAAAAGCTTTAGCAGTTAGTGCACAAGTAGACACTGTTAGTATTGACCCTAGTAGTATTGTAGTAAAAAATGATGAAGGAAAAACAAAAGCTTTAAAGGAAAAAGTTGCAAAAGGTCTTTCTGAAATTTTTGAATTAAATTATGAAGAAACTTTAGCAAAAGTATCTAGCGAATCTACCTATGCTTCCATTGCCAAAAGAGTAGAAAATGATAAAATTGAACAATTAAAACAATGGATGCAAAATGAAAAAATCTACACTGGTATTAATATTGACGAAGATACCAAAAGATATTATCCTTATGAAAATTTGGCTTCTTCTTTAATAGGTTTTTGTGGAGATAGTAATCAAGGTCTAGAAGGCCTAGAGCTTGCTTGGAATGATGTTTTAACCGGTACTCCTGGTAAAATTGTTACAGCACAAGATGCCATTCAAGAAGATATTCCTTATGAAAATGAAACTTATATTCCTGCTGAAAATGGCAATGATATTACTTTAACAATTGATGCCAATGTTCAGTCTGTTGTGGAAAAATATTTAGAGCAAGCTTGTATTGAAAATGAATGTTCCCGTGGTGGAAATGCAATTGTTATGAATCCAAAAACTGGTGATATCTTAGCTATGGCAACTTACCCAGACTATAACTTAAATACTCCTTTTGATATGCCTAGTCATATAAATGAAAAAACATGGAAAAAAATGAGTTCACAAGAGAAAAACGATACTTTAAATAATTTATATCGAAATCGTGCTATTGCAGACACTTATGAACCTGGATCTGTTTTTAAAATAATTACTGCTTCCATTGCCTTAGAAGAAAATCTAGCTGCACCTGATAAATCCAATGTATATAATTGTAAAGGTTATGAAACAATTAATGGTGTTACTATTAAATGTTCTCATAGTGCAGGACATGGAAAGCAAAGTTTAAGAGAAGCTCTAGAAAACTCTTGTAACCCTGCTTTTATGCAGTTAGGCAAAAAGATAACAGCAGCTACTGCCTATGAATATTATGATGCTTTCGGATTCTTTACTAAAACAGGAATTGCTACTTCTGGTGAAACAAATTACCCTATTTTCTGGGATTTAGATGACGTTGGTCTTATTGAAGTAGCTACTATGTCATTTGGTCAGAGATTTAAAATTACACCACTCCAAATGATTACTGCTGCTTGTAGTATTGCAAATGATGGTATTCTAATGCAACCAAGAATTGTAAAAGAAGTTAAAAATACCGATACAGGTGCGGTAACTACTATTGAGTCAACACAAGTAAGACAAGTAATTTCTAAAGAAACAGCTGACACTATGATGGACATGCTAGAGAGTGTTGTAACAGATGGAACTGGAAAATATGCTGCAGTAAAAGGATATTCTATAGCTGGAAAAACGGGTACTTCTGAACCAGACCCAAATAAAGATGAAGGTTATACTGCTTCTTTCTTAGCCATTTCTCCTACCGAAAATCCAGAAGTTGTACTATTAATTACTCTTTATGATCCTCAAGGTAAAAAAGGTCACAATGGAAGTAATGTAGCAGCACCAGTAGCCAGCCAAATTTTAACAGAAATTTTACCATATTTACAAGTAGCTTCTGATAGTGCTAATAACAACTCTTCTAATACCATTACCTTACCTGATGTAAAAAATAGAACAGTTGCAGAAGCAAAGAAAATATTAGAAAAAGCTGGCTTTATTTGTAGTACTTCTGCAGATTCTAAAGAAATTGTTACGGAACAATATCCTGTAAAAGGTTCCACTTTACAAAAAAATTCTATTGTAAAGCTATATACCGAAACAGAAAATACTAGAGTATCAAAACAAGTACCAAATTTAATTGGCAAAAATTTATCACAAGCTAAAAATGCATTAAAGGAAAAAAATCTTAATATTAGTGTAACTGGTTCCGGTATCGTAATAAGCCAAGACCCAATTGAAGGAACTCCTGTAGAAGAAGGTACAGTTGTAAAAGTTACTTTAGGAGATACTTAATAATATTACTTAAAAAAATAGGTTTATAGGTAAATCCATGGAAAAACCTAAATTTGGATACAAGGAAATAAAAATATGTCTATAGAAACGGTCAAAAATTATTTTTCAAAATTAGGAATAGAATCTCGTATACAAGAATTTGATGTTTCTTCTGCTACTGTAGAGCTTGCAGCACAAGCTTTACATTGTAAGCCAGAAAGAATTGCAAAAACTTTATCTTTTTTAGTAGAAGACCATCCAATTTTAATAGTAACTGCTGGAGATGTAAAAATTGACAATAGCAAATATAAAAAACAGTTTGGAGTAAAAGCAAAAATGCTTGGAATAGACCAAGTAGAAGAACTTATAGGACATAAAGTAGGTGGAGTTTGTCCTTTTGCAGTAAAAGAAAATGTTACTATTTATTTAGATAACTCTTTAAAGCGTTTTGAAACTGTTTTTCCTGCTTGTGGCAGTAGTAACAGTGCAATTGAATTAACTATTCCAGAATTAGAGCAATATGCAAAATGTTCTAATTGGATTGATGTTTGCAAAAATATTACTTGAAATACCAAAAGAAATTTGTTATAATAAAAAAATAAGCCATTGGCTTAAATTAATTTTCTGCAAGGAGGAACCAAACAACATGGTTAAGTTTCTAAAAGCAATTGCCCTTGTAGCAGCATTAATTTTGTCGGCGTTTGCCCTTTTTACCGTTTACGTCGACTATAGATACCGTCGGTGTTGAGATAGCACTATAAATTAGTGTTATTACCGAATAATTTACGGTATTGAAATGAAAAAAGCTGTCTTTCCTTAGAGATTTTTCTCTAGGAAGACAGTTTTTTCTTGTCCCTATTGATTGAAAATTTCGTCAAATTCTTCTCCATCAATTTTTTCTTTTTCAAGTAATACATTGGCAACTGCTGTTAATTTATCCATATGAGCTTGTAAAATTTCAGCTGCTTTTTTATAAGCAAAGTCAATAATGCTTTTTACTTCTTCATCAATAATTGCTGCTGTCTCTTCTGAATATTCTTTTTGTGTTGCAAAATCTCTACCTAAAAATACTTCTTCTTGGTTAGATCCTAAAGTAATAGTTCCTACTCTTTCACTCATTCCGTATTTTGTAACCATACTTCTTGCTATTTGTGTTGCTCTTTCTATATCATTACTTGCACCAGTAGAAATATCATCTAATACTAGTTTTTCCGCTACTCTACCACCTAATAATGAAATAATATTTTCTACCATTTCTGTTCTAGACATAAAAGATTTATCTTCTGTTGGACGATACATAGTGTATCCTCCTGCCATTCCTCTTGGTACAATTGAAATTTGGTGTACAGGGTCTTGAGTTGGTAAAAATCTACTAACTACTGCATGACCAGCTTCGTGGAATGCTACTAATTTTTGTTCTTTATCACTTCTTACTCTAGTTCTTTTTTCTGGTCCCATAGTTACTTTTACCATAGCATCTTCTACTTCTTGCATACCAATTTGTGTTAAGTTTCTTCTAGCTGCAAGTAAGGCTGCTTCATTTAATACATTCTCTAAATCTGCTCCTGAAAAACCAGAAGTATTTTTTGCTATTGTTTTTAGGTCTACATCATCACCTAATTTTTTCTTTCTACTATGCACTTCTAGTATTTGTTCTCTTGCTTTTACATCTGGATTAGATACTACTATTTGTCTGTCAAATCTACCTGGTCTTAATAAAGCTTTATCCAAAATATCTGGTCTGTTAGTTGCTGCTAAAACAATAACACCTTCATTAGCAGAAAATCCATCCATTTCTACTAATAATTGGTTTAAAGTTTGTTCTCTTTCGTCATGGCCTCCACCAAGACCTGCTCCTCTTTGACGTCCTACTGCATCAATTTCATCTATAAAGATAATACATGGTGCTTTTCTTTTTGCTTCTTCAAACAAATCTCTTACACGTGATGCACCAACACCAACAAACATTTCTACGAAGTCAGAACCACTAATAAAGAAAAATGGTACTCCTGCTTCTCCAGCTACTGCTTTTGCAAGTAGTGTTTTACCTGTTCCTGGGTGACCAACTAATAATACACCTTTTGGAATTCTTGCACCCATCTCGGTAAATTTTCTAGGATTTTTTAAAAATTCTACAATTTCTTCTAATTCTTCTTTTTCTTCATCTACACCTGCTACATCATCAAAAGTAACTCTGCTTTTATCGGTAGGATTAATCATTCTAGCACGACTTTTTCCAAAAGACATTGTTTTTCCAGAGCCACCATTTCCTCCTTGTGCACCACCCATTAATAAAAACCAGAAAATAAAGAAAATAATTAATAAACCAAATGGTGTTAATAAGCTCAAAATAACCATCCAAATAGATTGCGATTTTTCACTTACAGTTACAGTTCCCGCTTTCATGCTTTCATTTAAACTATCCATTAAACTATTTACACTTGGAATATTTACTTCTTTAGAAAAGTTTTCATTTTTTAGTTGTACTTCTGCTTTCTTTCCATCTGCAGATAATACAATTTCTTGTACTTCTCCTGCCTCTACTTTTGCAATTAAGTCAGAATAAGCTAGTTTATTGTCTGTGTTTTCAATAATAGAACTTATTAATACAATTAAAATAATTCCTATTACTAGCCACATGGCTAATGTTTTCATACTATTTTTCAATTGATTTCCTCCTCTATTTAGTTTTCCCATTTTACTTTTTCAAAACTAATTAATTCTATTGGCTAAATTTTTAAGAGTAATTTTCTCTATAAAACATACTTACCAATTTTTACAACCTAGACTATAACATATTGATTTGTTAAATGCAAGTATTTTCACAAAACTTTCACTTGGCAAATTTAGTTATACCAAGGCTTTGCTTACGGAAGGTTCATATTTAAACTCTAAAAAAATTTTACCTTTATCTACTAAAATTTTAATATTTTTATTAGGGGTTAAGTATTTATTACCAATATTATTTTGACATAATTGAATAATATCTTCAATATGAATTTTTCCAATACCTTGTATACTTCCTGCTTTTTTGTTAATAGTATATAAAAGAAGTTTCTCTTTTATAACCTTTGGTAAAAGATTAAATTCTTTCAAATTTAAAATAATCTCTTTTTCATTTTCCCCTATTTTTAAACTTTCATACTGCTTTACTACAATTTCTGAAAAATATTCTTCTTCTTCTAAGGCTAAATCTGAAAGTCTATTAAGTCCTTTTATTATATTTGGATTAAATTCTTTTTGTAAATAAGGAATTACTATATTTCTAATTTTATTTCTGGTATAATCATTTTCTAAATTAGAAGAATCTATTTTTGGATTTAACTTCTGCTCTTTGCAATACTGCTCTATTTCATTTCTTGTACATTCTCTTAGTGGTCTTATTAATTCTAAACCTTGTAAATTACGCTTTAATTCAATACCTTTTAATCCAGAGATTCCGCTTCCGCGTAAAATATTCATAAAAACGGTTTCTGCATTGTCATTGGCATTATGTGCAGTTGCAATTTTATTAGCCCCTGCTTTTTTAGCAACTTCTATAAAAAAGTCATAACGTATTTTCCTACCCATTTCTTCTGTCCCTAGCTTTTGTTCTTTTGCAAGTGCTATTACTTCTACTTTTTTTATATAGCAAGGAATATCATGCTTATTACAATATTTTTTTACATAGGCTGTTTCTTCTTCTGCTTCTTTTCTTATCATATGATTTACATGTGCTACTACAATTTCAATGCCAAGTTTTTCTTTTAAACAATATAAAGAATCTAGTAGACACATAGAATCAGGTCCACCAGATACTCCAATTACAATTTTATCTTGCTTTTGTATTAAGTTATATTTTTGAATTGTTTTTAATAATTTTTCGTGTAACATTTTCCTATTTTATTTCCTTCTACAATTTTTAATTTATTTTTTTGCTAAATATCATCTATTTTTTCCGTTCCATCCCTACTTCGTAATAGTCTGTAAATAAAATTTTGCTTTCACAAAATTTTATAACAGACTATAACTCGCTGGTCCCCACAGCCTCACTACAAAAATAGATGATATTTAGCAAAATCCAAAATTATTAAATTATTCCCTATATTTATCTAAATTAGCAAATTTGGTATAATTGCCAAGCCATAAAAGTTCTACTGTTCCTGTGGAACCTGCTCTGTGTTTTGCCAAAATAACTTCTGCAATATTTTTCTTTTCTGAATTTTCATTATAATAATCATCACGATATAAAAACATAACAATATCAGCATCTTGCTCAATAGCTCCAGATTCACGAAGGTCTGAAAGCATTGGTCTATGATCTGGTCTTTGTTCTACAGATCTAGAAAGCTGTGAAAGGGCAATTACTGGTACATTAATTTCCTTTGCCAAAATTTTAAGAGAACGGCTAATTTCAGAAATTTCTTGCTCACGGCTTCCCCCTTTTCTATTACTTCCTTGTACTAATTGAATATAGTCAATTACTACCATACCAATATTTTTTTCCAATTTCATTTTTCTACACTTTGCCCTAATTTCCATAACGGAAATACCTGGAGTATCGTCAATAAATATTTGTGCTTGTGATAGTTCTCCAGAAGCTTCTGCAAGCTTTTGCCAATCTTCATCATCTACTTTACCGGTTCTTACTTTGTTACTGTCTACCATGGCTTCACTGCATAAAATACGGTTTGTCATCTGTTCTTTTGACATTTCCAAGCTAAAAATAGCAACTGGTGTATTTGCTCTTACTGCTGCATTTGTTGCAATATTTAAAGCAAAAGCAGATTTACCCATGGCAGGTCTTGCAGCAACAATAACTAAATCTGATGGATGCAGACCTGCGGTAATAAAATCTAAATCAGCAAATCCTGTTGGAACTCCTGTAATATGTTGTTTTTGGTTATATAATTGTTCTAATTGTGTAAAAGAATCTACTAAAATATCTTTAATAGAACTATATCCTTTTTGATTTCTATTTTGAATGACATTAAAAATTTTATGTTCTGCTGTATCCAAAATATCTTCTATTTCTTGTGTTTGGTCATATCCAAGAGTAATTAATTCATTTGCTGTTTTAATTAGAGCTCTTAAAGCTGATTTTTCTTCTACGATTTTAATATATTGCTCTACGTTGGCAGTAGTTGGAACCTTGTCTGGAAGTTCTGCTATATATTCTAGTCCACCAACTGCTTCTAATTGTTTCATGGACTCTAATTCTCTCTTTAAGGTAATAATATCGACTGGTTCTGCACGGTTATACAAATTTAAAATTGCACTATAAATTTGCTTATTATCCTCACGGTAAAAGTCATCTTCTTTTAGTACTTCTACTGCTACCATAATAGCATCTTTATCTGTTAACATACTACCAATTACTGCTTGTTCTGCTTCTATATCATGTGGTGGAATTCTACCTAGTTCCATATTTTAGCCCCCAATAAGATTTTTTATTATTGTGAAATCATTTGTATTTTTAAATTTCCTATTACACCTTCATATAATCTAATTTGTACTGTAAAACTACCCAATGTTTTAATTGGTTCTTTTAGTTCTATTTTCTTTTTATCTACTTCAATTTGGTATTGTGTTTTTAAATTTTCTGCAATTTCTTTAGAAGTAATAGAGCCAAAAATTTTACCATTTTCTCCTGCTTTTACAGAAATTTTTAGTAAAATACCTTTTAGTTTTTCTGCTACTTTTTGAGCATCTTCTTTTTCTACATTTTTTCTATATTGATTTGAATCTTGTTTTGCTTTTAACTTACTCATATTTGCGCTATTGGCTTCTACTGCTAGTTTTTTAGGTAGTAAAAAGTTTCTAGCATATCCATCACTAGCATTAATAATTTCATCTTTTTTTCCTACTCCTTTGATATTATCTAGTAAAATTACTTTCATATGTTTTGCCTCCTATTCTAAAAAGAAAAAAGAAGTATTTTTCTTTTTTTATTCTATTTTGCTGTATCTATCATACTCTAAAATTGCATTTTTTTCAAGTATTTGAAGTATTTTGGGTGAAAAAGTGTTGAAAAAATGCATAAAATAATATTTTTGCAGCATAATATGTAAAGACAATATATTGACATTATCTTTATATTATAATATAATATTAATAGAAAGAGGTGATAAATATGGCACAAACCTTAATTAATTTTCGAATCGATGAAAAAACGAAAAAAGAAATGGAAGAAATTTGTAATGAATTAGGCATGACAGTTACTACAGCTTTAAATATATTTATTAAAAAGATGACTAGAGAAAAGAGAATTCCTTTTGATGTAGCAATAGACCCATTTTATTCTGATACTAATATAAAAGCTATAGAAGAATCCATTAAGCAGTTACAAGAAGGTAAAACAATAACTAAGACAATAGATGAATTAAAGGAGATGGAAGATGAATAATATACTTTTTACTAGTAAATCGTGGGAAGAATATTGTTATTGGCAAACTCAAGACAAAAAAACTCTAAAAAGAATTAATCAATTGCTCGCAGATATAGCAAGAAATAATTTTACTGGAATGGGTAAACCAGAACCATTAAAAAATAATTTAAATGGTTACTGGAGTAGGAGAATAGATGAAGTAAATAGATTAGTGTATAAAGTCACAAATAATCAAATAGAAGTTATTCAATGTAAAGGACACTATAACAATTAATAAGAGAGTAATCCTTCTTACTATAATTGCACTTAAGCAAATTTATTTTTAGCTACTTTCTTTAAAAAGAGGAGAACATTCTCTCCTCTTTTAAAATTCTAAAACTGTACATTGTGAAAAATTAGTTTGTATATCTTTTAATACTTCCTCTTTTGTTTTTCTTACCCATTCATTCAAACTATAAATTAGTTTTCCATCTACCATTTGAACATCAGTAAGTATAGGCACAGGCCCTTCTATTTCTACTTTTTTTAAAGATTCATAACTAGTTTTCATTTCTTTTTCGCTATAGCCTTCTTGACATATTTTAGTGGATAGACAAATATTTTTATTTAAGTCAAAAGTAAATAAGAATGTTACTTTTTTCATATTTTCTGGTTCTTCTGAATAAGCATCTTCAAAAGTATCTGTCATTAAAATATGTGAAACTTTTGGTTTTTCAATCGGATCTGCCTCATCATAAATCTGCAACCATATTTTCATTGTTTCTGCTATATCTACTTTTCCATCCTCTGTTCTTACTTTATATTCATATGTTGTTACAAATACACAGATAAAAATAAATGCGGAAACAGTGATAAATAATATAATAGATGTTATGCTGTTTTTTAGCATTTGTCTTCTTTTTGCCTTTTCTAAATAATCTGCTTCTTTTTTGTTTTGTACGATATCTAATGCTACTTTTTCATTCATTTTCTCTAATACTTTTTTACATTCTTCACATTCTGCTATATGTTTTTCTATAAATTCATTTGTTTTTTCATTGGTTAGTTTTTCTAAATAACTTGGTAGCAAATCTCGTACGATTTCACATTCTTCATTCTTTTTCATTGCTATCACTCTCCTTTATTTTTAATTTTCCTCTATAGAATGTTACTCTTGCCGTGTTTTCACTTATATCTAATATCTGACCTATTTCTTTAAAAGTAAAATTGCCTATAATCTTTAAGTACATAACTTCTCTTGCTTTTTCATTTAACTTGTTTATTTTTTGATAGGTATCTAGTTTGGCAATGGTTTCTGCATCGGTGTTAGTTGTGTTAGATAAATTTTCTAGATGTTCTAATGATACTGTTTTTAATTTTTGTTGTTTTTTATTTCGGCATAATATAAATGTTTTGCTATTTGGCATAACCAGACAAATAATTTACAATCCCCTCTAAATTTTTCTATTTGCTCATATGCTATGCAAAATGTTTCTTGACTTAGCTCTTCAGATAAGCTTTCGTTTCTAGTCAAACAAAATAAATATTTATATAATTGGTTTGAATATGTTTTATAAATTTCTTCCATATTTGCTTTATCTTGTTTGTTCATATTTTTCCCCTTCTATCAATAATTGATAAGTTTTTTATTTACCTTTATTATAGAATAAGAGTGTTAATTTTGATATTTCGTTACAATTTTTACCAATTTTTTTATTTTATACTAAAAAAGACTGTATTTTTACAGCCTTTTTTATATTTTTCTAGCTTGAAATCTCACTAAAATATTCATTAATTCTATTAATTAGTTCTTGTTTGACTTCTTCTATGGTCATTCCTTCTACTTGTGCTCCTGCTAAGGTAATGTGACCTCCACCACCCAATTTTTCAAGAATTACTTGTACATTAATATCTCCAATAGAACGTCCACTAATACAAACTTTATCTCCTAGTTTTCCAATAACAAAAGAAGCTGTAATATCACTAATGGTTAATAACTCATCTGCTGCTTTGGCACAAACTAGGTTAGCATCTTTATCATTTTCGGTATAGGTAGAAATTCCTATGGTGTCATTTACAATTTCTGCATTTTCTACTATTTTAGAAATTTTATTATAGGTTTTCAAATCACTTTGGAACCATTTTTTTACTTTTATAATATCTACACCACATTTTCTTAAATATGCTGCCGCTTCAAAGGTTCTAACACCTGTTTTAAAAGTAAAGTTTTTGGTGTCCATCATAATTCCTGCATAAAGACTTTCTGCTTCAATGGTAGTTAGTTCTACTTCTTGGCTTGCATATTCTAATATTTCGGTTACTAACTCTGATGCAGAAGATGCATATACTTCATGGAAGGTAAGAATTGCATCTTCGATATAGTCTGGACTTTTTCTATGGTGATCTATAATAACAATTTTGGATGTTTCTTCTAAAAGCTCTGGCACTTCTACATAATTTTTTTTATGGGTATCTGCTATAATTAATAATGTTTCTGGAGAAATTTTGGAAAGTGCTTCTGATTTATTAATAATGGCTTCTTCATATTCTTTTTCTTGTTTTGCTGTTTCTATAAAGTTTTGTATACTAACTCCTACTGTATTTAGTACAATATAGGATTCTACTCCCAAAGTTTTTGCCAAACGATAGAGTCCCATACTTGCTCCCATGGCATCAATATCTGAGTTAGTATGCCCCATAATCATAACATTTTTTGCTTCTTTCATAAGTTCTTCTAAAGCATGTGATACAATTCTTGCTTTTACTTTGGTTCTTTTTTCTAGTTCTTGGGTTCTACCACCAAAGAATTGATATTTTCCATTTTCTCTAACTACAGTTTGGTCTCCACCTCTACCAAGTGCAATGTCTAGTCCTGCTTGTGCAGATTTGTATTTTTCGTAATTAGATTCTCCTTCATTTGAAATTGCAATACTTAAAGTTATTTGCATTTTATTGGATAATTCCAGTTCTTTTATTGTATCTAGAATATTAAATTTATTTTCTTCTAGCTCTGCCAAATATTTTTGTTCAAATACACATACAAAGGTATCTCTTTCTGATTTTACTACTAAGCCTTCAAAGGTAGTTGCCCATTCGTAGATTGTTTTTTCTATTTGTGCTAAAAGTTCCGGCTTTTCTTCGTCTTTAATTCTTTGTGTTAATTCTTCATAATTATCAATCATAATTAATCCAACACATATTCTGGAGCCATCATATTTCTCTTGTAATTCAATGTTTTTGGTTTCGTCTAGGAAATAAAGAGTAAGCATGTATTCTTCTTTTGCCTTGGTATATTTTCCAAGAATTTCGTAAATTTTATTTCCTATTTCTATTTCTTTATGAATACTTTTTTCAGGGTTTTCTTCGTTGTTTTCTATTTCTAGTTTGATTTGTTTTAATAAATCATTTAAAATATTCCCCATATCTACATTGGCAAATTCTTGTGCAAATTTGGCACTTTTCCACACAATATTACCATTAGTTTCTGCAATAATTAAAGGAAATGGTGAATTGATTAATGTATTTTTGGCCACTTTATCCACATGGAAAGTTAAGTCTTGTAAATGCTCAGATAATTCGGTTCTTCTTTTTTGATTGCTCCAATAGGTATATATTAGAATTAAAACATATACTATGATAGAAGGAATTATATATTGTACATTAAAAATACAAATAATTCCTAAAAGAATAGCTATTAAAATTAAATATACTTTTGTTCTTGAAATAAGCCCTTCAAATATCTTTTTACTATTGTTACTCGGCATAAATATCTCCTTTTTTCAATGTAACTATTTTACACCGTTTTAGCTATTTTGTCAATTTTGTTTTTGCAGAATTTTTTCGTTTGTACTGTTTTTTCTACTTTTGCATAAAAAAAATCGTGTTGA
>CABUKD010000002.1 GCA_902492105.1 uncultured Clostridium sp. | reverse complement strand
TTTATGCTTTTTTTGCTCTTACTCGCTCAATGGTTTCAAACAAACGAAAAAATTCTAGGAAAAATGGAAGCATAAAAATAGGTAAAAAGTAATAAATTAAAAGTAAGAATAAAAAAGGAGAAAGCATGTGAACGAAATTTTAAAAACAACTTTAATAGGTTTATTTTTTGGTACTTTTGGAACCACAATTGGAGGATTAATAGGAATTAAATTTAAAAATCCATCCAAGAAATTTTTAAGTTTTATACTAGCATTTGCATCAGGACTTATGCTAGCAATTGTCTGTTTTGATTTATTACCAGAAGCTTTTAGCTTAAGCAGTTTACCAACCGCTTTTTTAGGAATTATTCTAGGAATTCTTGCTATGATTTTCTGTGATATTTTGGTAGATAAAAAATTTAATACAAAATTTCAAGGTAAAAAAAATGCATTATTAAAAACAGGCATTATTGTAAGTATTGGTTTAGCACTTCATAATTTTCCAGAAGGGCTAGCAATAGGTTCTGGTTTTGGTGCTTCTATTACATTAGGATTATCTTTAGCAATTGCCATATGTTTTCATGATATTCCAGAAGGAATTTCAATGGCAGTACCCATGAAAAATGGTGGTATGAAAATTTCCAAAGTTATTTTCTATGTTATTTTATCTGGTGTTACTACTGGAATAGGAGCTTTTTTTGGAGCAATTTTAGGAGGAATTTCACAAAGTGTAATTGCCATGTGTTTAGCATTTGCAGGAGGTGCCATGATTTATATTGTTTCAGGAGAATTAATTCCAGAATCTAATCAATTATATCATGGCAGAATGACTGCAATAGGAAATATGTTAGGTTTATTAATTGGAATTTTTGCTATGAGCATTACATAATAAGAAAAATAAGTAGTAAAACTTGCAACAGATTTTAAAAAGTGCCAGTAAAAAATTGCAATTAAAATATAAAAATAGTAGTAAAAACTTGCATAAAAATCCAAAAAAATGTATACTTTTTCTGAGATATAATAAACTATGCTAAAAGAGAAAAATGAAAAGATATATTTCATAAGAATGTAGATATAAATATTTTAGCAGGAGAGGAAAAAACAAATGAAAATTATGTTTATTTGTACAGGAAATATTTGTAGAAGTGCTATGGCAGAAGCCATGCTCAAAAAAATGTTAAAAGATAGAAATATAGAAAATATAGAAGTATGTTCTTCTGGAATTTATGCAGATACAGGAGACATTCCAACACAAACTGCAATAGATGTTATGCAAGAAAACTATGGAATTGATTTAAGCTCTCATAGAGCAACGAATATAAAAGAATCGCAAATAGAAAAAATGAATCTTATTTTATGTGCTACATTATCTCATAAAATGGCAGTAGTGCAATTTTATCCAGAATTAAAAGATAAAGTTTTTACCATGAAAGAATATGCAGGGCTTACTTTTGAAGGAATGAATTTCGACATTTCAGATCCATGGGGATATGATAAAAAGGTTTATGAAAATTGTGCAAAAGAAATACAAAAATGTTTAGAAATAATAATAGAAAAGGTACATTTTTAAAAGTTCAATTATTCTAAACAATATTATAGGACATTTATGATACATAAAAGTAAAGCAAAAAAACAATTAAAACATATGATGCATAATAGCAAAACAAAAAAATAAAACAAATGTTCTAAAAACTATTGACATTTTTAACCTTAATTTTATATAATAATAAAAGTAAAAAATACAATAACATAAAAAGAAAGAGAGAAACAAATGCAAGATTTAATACAAGGTTTAAATAATAAACAAAAAGAAGCAGTTTTAGCAGTGGAAGGACCATGTTTGGTAATTGCAGGAGCAGGTTCAGGAAAAACAAAGGTCCTAACACATAAAATTGCTTATTTAATTTCAGAAAAAAAGGTAAAACCATGGAATATATTAGCCATTACTTTTACCAATAAAGCGGCAAATGAAATGAAAGAAAGAGTAGAAAAAATTGTAGGAGATGTGGCACAGGAAATTTGGATGGGAACATTCCATTCTATTTGTGTGCGCATTTTAAGGAAATATATAGATAGAATTGGTTTTGATACATCTTTTTTAATTTTTGATACTTCAGACCAAAAAACAGTAGTAAAAGAATGCCTAAAAACATTAAAAATAGATGATAAAATGTTTACGGATAGAAGTGTTTTATCCGAAATTAGTAATGCTAAAAATGAAATGTTAACACCAAAAGAATATGTTGTAAAATATGCAGGAGATTATAGAAGGGAAAAAATAGGACAAGTTTATGAGCTATATCAAAAAAGATTAAAAGAAAATAATGCCATTGATTTTGATGACATTATTAATGATACCATTCAAATTTTATCCGAAAATCCAGATGTATTGCAATATTACACAGAAAAATTTAAATATGTATTAGTAGATGAATATCAAGATACCAATAAAGCGCAATTTATGTTAGTTTCCATTTTGGCATCTCGCTATGGAAATATTACCGTAGTAGGGGATAATGACCAAGGCATTTATAGTTTTAGAGGAGCAGATATTACTAACATTTTAAATTTTGAAAAAGATTTTCCAGGTACTAAAATTATTAAGCTAGAGCAAAATTATCGTTGTACCGGTAATATTTTAAAAGCAGCAAATGCTGTTATTAAGCATAATGAAAATAAATATGAAAAGAAATTATGGACTGAAAACGAGGAAGGAAGCCTTCCTTGCTTATATCAAGCAGAAGATGAGTATGACGAAGCAAATTATATTGTACAGCAAATTAATCACCTAAAAACAGAAGAATATTTAAAACCATCCGATTTTGTTATTTTGTATCGTATGAATGCACAGTCTAGAGCAATAGAAGATATTTTAAGAAGAGAAAATATTCCCTATAAAGTAGTAGGTGGTGTAAAATTCTACGAAAGAAAAGAAATTAAGGATGTTATTGCTTATTTAAGGTTAATTCATAATCCATCTGATAATTTATCGCTAAAAAGAATTATTAATGAACCAAAACGTGGCATAGGAAAAACCAGTTTAGATAATATTCAGCAAGTATCTGACGAAAAAGGGGTTTCCATGTATGAAATTATTAAACACGCAGACGAGTTTGGTTTTAACAGAATTAAAGCAAATGCACAAGAATTTATTGAACTTATAGAAGAACTAAGAGTTAAAAGAGAAGAACTTAGTATTTCTGAATTAATTAAACAAGTATTAAAAAAATCAGGCTATACAAAAGCCTTGGAATTAGAAAATACAGTAGAGGCAGAAACAAGACTACAAAACTTAGAAGAATTTTTAACTGTCGCCATAGAATTTGAAGAAGAATCTGCAGATAATACTTTAGCAGAATTTCTAGAAAGTATTACTTTAACAAGTGATATTGATGGTATGGAAGATAGTGAAAATAGTGTTACACTAATGACCTTACATAGTGCAAAAGGGCTAGAGTTTCCAGTAGTTTTCTTAGTGGGAATGGAAGAAGGTATTTTCCCTGGTTACCAATCCATGGGAGAACCAAGAGAATTAGAAGAAGAAAGACGTTTATTTTATGTAGGTATTACAAGAGCAAAACAATTTTTATATTTAACTTGTAGCAAACATAGAACTATTTTTGGTTCTACCAGTTATAATGCTATTTCCCGTTTTGTAAAAGAAATTCCAGATAATTTATTAGACGGAATTGTTAATAATGATGAAGAAGAAAAATTTAATGACATGGGATATCAATGGGAATATGGCAATTCCTTTAGTAAAAAATCAAACCCATTTGGACAAAATTATCAAACTGCAGGTAAAGTAACTACTTATTCCATCAATACAGCAAAAGAACCAGTAAACATAAAACCAAAAACGCAAACTACTTACCAATTTAGAACAGCAGAAAGCTTCTTAAATTCTTTAAATCAAAAACAAAACCAAACAGAGTTTGATATTAGCAAATATAAAGAAGGACAAAGAGTATATCACAAAAAATTTGGTGAAGGAACGATTCAAAAAATAGAACCAGAAGGTGATGACTATAAATTAGATATCCAGTTTGATAAATCTGGACATAAAAGGTTAATGGCAAAATTTGTAGTATTAGAAATTTTATAACTAGTAGGAAAATATCTTAAAACATAAGAATATATAATAAAGTATTAGGATTGTCTTTTTCAATTTTTAAAGCCTTTCCCCTTTTGGACATCTGTAACTCGGCATAAATGCTTCGAACAGCTGTCACAATGGTTGCCCACGCAAGGCTTAAAAATTTCAAAAGACAATCCTAATACTTTTATGATACATTACAATATTTTTAGTACAGTTTCTTTTTTTTATTCTGTTATTCAAATTTTAAAAAAATTGTATAAAAACAAGCAAAAAGCTCCATAATATAAATAGATTATTGATTAAGAAAGGAAGGATAATTATGCCAAATTTAAATCAATTAGAATTACAACATTTAAGACATTTAATAGGAGCTCATGAGACTGCTTATCAAAAATTAAATACTTTTTCATCACAAGCAGTAGATCCACAAATTAAGCAAATGTTTGCAAAATCTGCACAAGATGCTTTAAATACAAAACAAAAATTATTATCATTTTTAAATAATTAATTTAATAATCAAAAAGATAATAAAAATTGTGTAATGACGATATTGTAAAACAAATAAGGAGGAAATAAAAACATGGATGAAAAAACAATGGTAAATGATATTTTAGCAGGAGTGAAATCAGATTTAACAGCTTACCAAACAGCTATTACAGAAGCAGAAAATATGCAATTAAGACAAACCTTGCAACAAATTAGAAACAATGATGAAAGTTTTCAATATGAATTGTTCAAAGTAGCACAAACCAAAGGATACTATCAACCTGCACAAAAAGCAACTGTTACTGAAATTCAAACAGTTAAAACACAACTAGAACAATAAAAGTATTTAGTACATGCTAAGTGTATTATAAGTTTTTACTACAAATTGAATAAATTTTATAAATAGAAAAATAAATATCCTTACAAATTATAGTAAGGGTATTTTTTTATTGATGAATAAGAAAAATGAAAAAATAAAAAAGAAAGGAACCATAAATACTTTATAAATAAAGTGAATAGAAAAAGCAACTATGCAACTATGAAAAATAAAAAAGAAAAAGATAAAAATAAGCAAAAAAGTGAGAAAACAAGAGATTTACTTACGGAAATAAGAAAAAACGAAGAAAATAAATATAAAAATATCTTGTCAAAAAAATAAATTTAAGATAAAATAGATAAGAAATAAAAAAAGAGATAGGAGTGTTTAACATTAGTAGTTTAAAAAAATTTGCCATGTTCTTTCGAACATCTATTAAAATAATTGTACTAACAATCGTATCTGTATTTCTTATCATAGGGGCAATTGCATTTTTTTATAAACCAACATATGCAGTATCTTTAAATGGTGAATTAATAGGCTATACTGAAAATAAAAGTGAGTTACAAAATAAAATTAACCAATACATGGAAGGTAATACAGAAGAAGGAATTGCTTTTAGACAAATAGATTCTGTACCAGAATATACATTATGTTTGCTTAAAAAAGACATTATCACTAATGATGATGAAATTTATAGCAAAGTAACAGAAAATGGAACACAATATTATAAATATTATGCAATTACAGACGATAAAGAAGAAAAAGTATATGTAGCTACTTTTGAAGAAGCAGAAGAAGTTATAGAAAAATTAAAAGATAAAAATAGTCAAAACGAAGATGATATTGGTATTGTAGAAAAATACGATACTGCCACAAAAGAATTTACTTCTGTAGAAAAATGTGTTTCTAAATTGTATGAAGCACCAAAACCAAAAGTTACATATACCTATGCTTCATCTGGAACAGTATCTGGTGTATCCAGCGCAAAAGTAGATATTGGTATTACACTAATAAGACCAATTTCAGGAATTATTATGTCTAGATTTGGAAGTAGAGAAAGTATCCGTAGTTCTGCTCATAGAGGATTAGATATTGCAGCATCAACTGGTACCCCAATAAAAGCAGCAGCAGCAGGAACTGTAACTGTTGCAGGTTATAATGGCTCTTATGGATACATGATAAAAATATCTCATGGAAATGGAGTAGAAACTTTATATGCTCATTGTAGCCAACTTATTGCAACACAGGGACAAAAAGTATCACAAGGGCAAGTAATAGCAAAAGTAGGTTCTACAGGAAATTCTACAGGTCCACACTTACATTTAGAAGTAAGAAAAAATGGAACTATTTTAAATCCACAAAATTATGTATATTAAAAAAATAAAAAGAAAAATATGATAAAAAAGTTTTAAAGCATTAGAATTGTCTTTTGAAATTTTTAAGACCTTGCGTGGGTGACCATTGTGACAGCTGTTCAAGGCATTTATGCTTAAGTTACAGATGTCCAAAAGGGGAAAGGTTTTAAAAATTGAAAAAGACAATTCTAATACTTTATAAAAATAAATTTTGTTATGTATTAAGCTAAATTCTTTTTTAATTTTCATTTCACAAAATGTTCGAAACCAATTTCTAAGGCATTATCCTTCATAATTAAATTTCCACATTCTACTAACTTACTAGCAAAAACTTTAGAATTTGTAACATACTTTGCAAATTCTGTAATATTAGTATAAAATTGCATTTTCTTAGCTGCTTCAGGGTTTACTTTATTCATTAATAAATAGTATTTTTCTCTATAACAATAAAGTGAAATAGATTTTGCAATTTCCTTGGTAGAAGAAAATAAGTTACTTTCTTCTAAAAATTCTAGAAAATGGCAAAAATCCTCAAAACATGCAAAAGAATAAACGATTTGGGTATTCGCCGTGTTAGTAGGATTAAAGCTTTTTCTCTTTACCGTAAATTTTCTTTTTGGAGCTTTTATTTTTTCTGCATCTTTTCTTTGCTCCAATTCTGGCACTATTTTAGTAATAGTAAAAATAAAATTAGTATCTGCCAACGCTAGAGCTTCTACTTTTAAATTATAATCTCCTGGATCAAAACCTGTTTCCTTTTTTGCTTCTTCCAACATAGAAAGCAAAATATCTTGTGATTCAATAGAATTAGACATAAATACCTGAAAATCTATTTCTTTTTCTGCTAAATCTTGGATAGTTAAGGTAATTCTAATTTTATTCTCACTAATTTTTTCAAATTTCATTCATAAGCCTCCAAATACATTTCAATTTATTATTATTATACTACTAATGTTTCATAAATGA
The DNA here is from genome assembly GCA_902492105.1 of uncultured Clostridium sp. Classification (GTDB taxonomy): domain Bacteria; phylum Bacillota; class Clostridia; order TANB77; family CAG-508; genus CAG-273. The sequence goes on along the minus strand of CABUKD010000002.1, from coordinate 68,482 downwards.
AACCAACAATTTATGGAAAATTTTTTTAGTACCAATTAATATAACATAAAAAAATAGAAAAGGGAATATATTTTATGAAAAATATAGCATTCATCTTGAAAAAAATGTAATTTGCATATATAATACTATCATGTAAAAAAATAAACAATAACTACTAAGGAGGAAAACATGGCTACTAGAGAAAAAAATATATGGATTTTAATTTTATTTATTTTAAGTGGAATTGTAGTTGGAGGTTTATTAGGAGAACTTGCTTCTAATGTTAGCTTTTTGTCATGGTTATCTTATGGAGAAGAATTTGGACTAGCTACCCCAATTCAATTAGACTTAAATGTAATTACACTAACATTTGGACTTATGTTTAAAATTAATATAGCAAGTATTATTGGTATTGTATTAGCTATTTTTATTTATAAAAAAATATAAATAGTGAATAAAAAGAAAAAAGGGGAAAATACTTTATTTATAATCTATTTTAAAAAATAATAAAATTGAATATATATATATTTAGAAGTATTGTTAAGTAAATGTATATATAAAAAAATTAAAAATTTTGTTATTTAATAAGATTAAATTTATCTATTTTATTCAAAAAATATTTAAAGGGAGCACTACCAAAAAAGAAAGGATGTTATGCTATGGCAATAAAAATGAAAGAGCTCCCAATTTCAGAAAGACCTTATGAAAAACTAGAAATGTATGGAGAAAATACATTATCTAATGCAGAATTACTAGCGATAATTATCAAAAGTGGAACAAAAGAAGAAAGTTCAGTAACGCTAGCACAAAAAATACTTTCACTAGGAAAACAAAAAAATTGTAAACAAGATAATTTGAATTTTTTACAAGAATTATCGATACAAGAATTAATGCAAATTCATGGTATAGGTAAAGTAAAAGCTATTCAATTAAAAGCAGTTTGTGAACTTACTAGACGAATGGCAAGGCCAATTGAAGCATTAAAAATAAAAGTAAAATGTCCCCAAGACGCAGCAAATATAGTAATGGCTGAATTACAAAGAGAGAAAAGAGAAATAGTGAAAGTAGTAATATTAAATTCCCAAAATGTAGTAATAAAAGTACAAAACATTGCATTTGGATCTACCAATTCCGCACATGTGGATCCAAAAGATGTGTTTATAGAAGCAATCAAAAGAGGGGCACCTAAAATTATTTTAGTACATAATCACCCAAGCGGTGATTCTACTCCAAGTATAAAAGATTGTGAATTTACCAGAAAAATGGAAGAAGCTTCACAATTATTAGGTATTCAAATGTTAGACCATATTGTAATTGGAGATAATGAATATACAAGCATTAAAGCTTATTTGTTAGAGAAAGGAAGGAAAGAATAACATGAAATTGACAGGATGGACAACAAAAGATATTGGAATAGATTTAGGAACTGCAAATATTATTATTACATTAAAAGGAAAAGGAATTGTATTAAATGAGCCATCAGTAGTAGCAATAGAAAGAAGGACAGGAGCTATTTTGGGTACTGGTAATGAAGCAAAAGAAATGTTAGGAAGAACACCAGGAGATATTTTAGCAATTAGGCCAATGCAAGACGGGGTAATTGCAGATTTTTCCGCCACAGAATTAATGCTAAAAAGTATGCTTCAAAAAGTTTGCCAAAGATATAATGTAGGAAAACCAAGAGTAGTAGTAGGGGTACCTTCTGGTATTACAGAAGTAGAAGAAAGAGCTGTAGAAGAATCTATTTTACAAGCAGGTGCCAAAGAAGTTTATCTAATAGAAGAACCTATGGCTGCTGCCATTGGTGCTAATTTAGAAGTATCTGAACCTACAGGAAATATTATTGTAGATATTGGTGGAGGAACCACAGAAGTAGCAGTTATTTCTTTAGGTGGCATTGTTATTAGCAATTCTTTAAGAATTGCAGGAGACGAATTAGACCAAGATATTATTAATTATGTTAAAAAAGAAATGAATTTAGCTATAGGAGAAACAACAGCAGAACAAGTGAAAAAAACAATAGGATGTGCACAACCATTAATGACAGAAAGCATTATGGAAATTAGAGGTAGAGACTTAATTACAGGTCTACCACAAACGTTAAAAATTTCTTCTGTACAAGTACAAGAAGCAATGCAAGAATCCATTAATAAAATTGTAGATGTTGTAAAACAAACTTTAGAAAAAACACCACCAGAACTTGCTTCTGACATTATGGAAAGAGGAATTGTATTAGCAGGTGGAGGAGCACTCATCCAAAATTTAGAGCAATTATTAGCAGAAAAAACAGAAATGCCTGTATATATTGCAGAAAATCCTTTAGAATGTGTAGCAAGAGGAGCAGAAAAAACATTAGAAGACTTAGAAAAACTAAGAACTGTACTTATGAATTCAAGAAGAAGAAGATAGGAGCTAGAAACTATGTATAAAAATAAGAAAACTGGAATGATTGGCATTATTATTACAATAATTATTTTAATTTTAGTAGTTATTTTATCTAATACCGATATTCAAAAAATTTCTTATTTAGAAAATATATTTAATAGTATTGTAATGCCAATTCAAAGTGGTCTTACTTATTTAAAAAATAAAATTGCTGGAAATGAAAATTTTTTTATAGATATGGAGACTTTAAAAGCTGAAAATGAAAGTTTAAAACAAAAAAACAGTGAATTAGAGCAATCTCTAAGAGAACTAGAAATTATTCAATCAGAAAATGAAACATTAAAAGAATATGTCAATTTAAAAGATAAATATCCAGAATATGAAACAATACCAGCTTACATTATTAATAGAGATATCAGTAATTATACCAAAACCATTGTAATTAATGTAGGAGAGGAAGACGGAATTAAACCTAATATGACAGTAATTGCAGATAAAGGACTAGTAGGATATGTACTTTCTACTACCAAAAATACGGCAAAAGTACAAACAATTATTGATACTTCCACTTCTGTAAGTAGCATTATTAACACTTCTAGAGATACCATTATTGTAAATGGTACTTTAGAAAATAACAATACCTTAAAAGCTACTTATATTCCAACAGATGCTACCTTATTAGAAAACGATAGTGTAGAAACATCTGGTATTGGAGGAATTTATCCAAAAGGTATTCACATAGGAACCATTAAACAAATTGTAAATACCAAAAATGTAATTGATCGTTATGCTTATATAGAAACAGCAGTAGATTTTGAAAAATTAGAAACAGTATTAGTTATTACAAATCACTAAAAAAGAAAGTAGGTGAACTGGTGAAGAAATTTTTAGTAGTATTAGGCATTATTTTTACTTTTTTTATTCTCTATTTTCTGCAAGCTAATTTTTTCACCTGGTTTACAATTAGTGGAGTAATGCCAAACTTATTTGTTATATTTATTTTATTTATAGGCTTATTTATTGGGAAAAAAATGGGACTTATCTTTGGGATTATCTTTGGCATTTATTTAGATTTTTTGGTAGGAAAATCAATTGGAATATCAGGGCTTATGCTAGGCATCATAGGACTTTTAGCAGAATATGTAGATAAAAATTTTTCAAAAGATAGCCGTATAACTATGATGCTAATGGTAATAGCAAGTACTCTATTTTATGAAATAGGATATTATATTTTCCAAATGATAAGATGGTCAGTACCAATTGAAATATTACCATTTATAAAAATATTAGCAATAGAAACATTATTTAATGTTATATTAGTAATTATCATATATCCACTTTTACAAAAAGTAGGATATATGGTAGAAGGAATTTTTAAAAACAAAAATGTACTCACAAGATATTTTTAATAAAAATTAAAGCAAATTAAATATAAAAATCAAAAATAAGTCATAAAAGAAGGTGAAAAGTTGGAAGATAAAAATACCAGAAGTGAAAAATTGCGATATAATATTATTACCATTATCATATATATAGTTGGAGTCATTTTATTAATCCAACTTTTTAATTTACAAGTGGTGCATGGAGAAGAATATAGAGAAACTTCCAATACAAGATTATCTAGAGAATCCACTTTAAAGGCAGCAAGAGGTGACATTACAGACGCTTTAGGAAATAAATTGGTAACAACCAAAACGGGATTTAGTTTGGAATTATATAAAACAAAAGTAGATAATCAAACTTTTAATACTGCAATATTAAACTTAATAGAATTATTAGAAAAAAATGAAGATAATTACATAGATAATTTACCAATTACCGTAGAACCATATGCCTTTACCAGTAAAAACGAAGAAACTCAAAAACAATGGAAAAGAGAAAACGAAATAGACGAAAATGCAAGTGCAGAAGAAGCCTTTCAAAAATTGAAAGAAAAATACGAAATACAAGAAGATGATGCCAAAAAAGCTAGAAAAATTATGGTAGTTCGTTATGAAATTACGAAAAATGGATTTAGTAATATTAAACCTGTTACAATAGCAAAAGATATTAGTAGTACTAGTGTAAGCCAAATAAAAGAACAAAGTAACCGTTTCCCAGGAACAGCAGTTATTACAGAACCAATTGTAACATATCCATATGGAACACTAGCTTCTCATATTTTAGGATATGTAAGTGCCATTTCGGCAGAAGAATATGAAACTAGAAAAGAAACTTACCAAATGAACGACATAATAGGAAAAACAGGAATACAGTATACTTTAGAGGATTATCTAAAAGGACAAGATGGTGTTAGACAAATAGATATGTCTGTAGATGGAACTATTACAGGAGAATATATTACCAAAGAAGCGGTTGCAGGTAACAATGTTACGTTAACCATTGATGCTAATTTGCAAAAGGAAACAGAAAAAATTCTAAAAGATAATATTCACAAACTAGCAAGTGGAAAATATGGGGAAAAGTATGATGCAAATGCAGGGGCTGCTATTGTTATGAATGTAAAAACAGGAGAAATTTTAGCATTGGCAAGTTACCCAGATTACGAGCCAGAACTTTTTATTAATGGTATTAGTGAAAAAAAATTAGCAGAATATAACAAAGGTAAGAATTTATACAATAGAGCAATTTCAGGTACTTATGCACCGGGTTCTACTTTTAAAATGGTGGTAGCAACAGCAGCACTAGAAACAGGAACCATTACTACCAAAACACAAATTAATGATACAGGACTTTATCCAAGGGGCTATCATCCAGCATGTTGGTATTATACCCAATATCATTATGGACATGGTTATTTAAATATTAAACAAGCAATCCAAAAATCTTGCAATTACTTCTTCTATGAACTAGGTTATCGTATGGGAATAGATCCTGTTATTGAATATGCTAAAAAATTTGGACTAGGTAATAAAACAGGAATTGAACTTTCAGGAGAAGAAGACGGTATTGTAGAATTAAAAGATTATTGCAAAGACGTTACAGGTGTAGACTGGCAATTTGGAGATACATTATCTGCTGTTATTGGACAAAGCTATAACTCTTATACTCCAATCCAAATGGCAAGATATATTAGTATGATAGCAAATGGAGGAAAACAAATAGATGTTACACTTATTAAAGCTATTACGGATTCGGAAGGAAATCAAATTTCTAAAGAAAAAATTGAACAAACTGTCAATAGCAAATTAGGAATTGATAATAGTACTACAGTAAAAAGCTTAGATGTAAAAGAAGAAACATTGGCAACTATCCGTAAAGGAATGAAAGGTGTTACTAGTGAATATGGAGGAACAGCTTACTATATTTTTTCAGATTTTGGTATGGACATAGCAGGTAAAACAGGTTCTGCAGAAACGGGACAAGATAATAAAGTTAATGGATGGTTTACTGGTTTTGCACCATATGATGATCCAGAAATAGCAGTAGTAGTATTAATAGAAAATGCAGGATCTGGTGGAAATACAGCACCTACTGCAAAAGAAATTATGCAAGCGTATTTTGGCATGAATGCCAAAAAAGTAACAGAAGATGTAACAGCAATTCCAAGTACACAAACAGCAAGGTAAGCAGTAAAAAAATAAAAAGAATGGAGACGAAAAAATGAAGAATTGTATTAGTATTCAAACCAAAAAAGACAAAGTAGTATTAAAAATTGAAGAAGAAGCAGAACAAAAGCAAATTTTATCTGATTTAAAGAAAAAATTACCAGAACTAAAAAAACTATATCAAGAAGATACTACACCAATTTTAGTAACTGGAAAAGTATTTAAAAATGCAGAAATGGAACAAATTCAAGATATCATTCAAAAAGTAATACCTGTAGAAATAGAATTTGATAGTCCAAAAATCTTAGGATTGCATGGAATCAAAAAAAGTTTTAGCAAAGAAATTGCCACATCAGAAACTAAATTTCATAGAGGATCCCTACGTTCAGGTCAAAAAATTGAATTTGAAGGAAGTCTTGTTATTTTAGGAGATGTTAATGGAGGAGCTGAAGTACTAGCAGGTGAAAACATTGTAGTGCTTGGTATTCTAAGAGGCATGGCTCATGCAGGAGCAAAAGGAAATAAAGAGGCAATTATTGCAGCAGCCTCTATAGAATCTCCACAAGTTCGTATTGCTAACATTGTAAAAGAAATAGAAAAAGAAGAAATAGAAGGCAATTTAAAAACCTGCGCATATGTGAACGAGAATGATGAGGTTGTTTTGGAATAAATTTTTATTTTATCAAAATAAAAAATAAAAGAAGAAAAAATGATTGAAAACTGAAAAAAATATTGTTATAATGAATATAGAAAATAAAAAAGCAAAGGAGAAAGTAGAATAATGCACAAAATGCCTGAAACAGTAAGAGAGAGAGAGAGAGAGAGAGTTACAATTTAAACCAACAACTAAAGTAAATTTAGTTTTATTTGTTGTAGCAAAATTATATATAAAATATCAAAATGTAAAAGATGGGTTATGTAAAAAAATACATAATTCATCTTAAATTTTTGTTTATGAAGAAATAAAAAAATAGGATAATGAAATAAAATAAGAATTAATTTAAATATTAAAATTATATAAAAGAGCGAATAGGAGGAATAAAAAATGCAAGGAACACAAGAAAAAGTAAAGAATGGAAAGCAAGGAACTGTGCTATGCAAAGAAGAAAAAAATAATTCAAAAAAATATACAGAAAAAGGAATTACATTAATAGCACTAGTAGTAACAATTATAATACTACTTATTTTAGCAGGTATTACAATTAATATGTTATTAGGAGAAAATGGAATTATCAGAACAGCCCAAGAAGCAAAAAACACATGGGAGAATGCCATTATTAATGACCAAGAGAATTTAAACAGTTTAATAGCCGAATTAGATGAAATATTAACAGATAAAAGTAAAGATATCTATGTTTACTTATATGATGATGGAACATTAGCATTTAGCAATGCAAGTGAACCAATAGAAGGAAAAACAGTAGTAAAAGAATATGGAAATATAAAAGGACAGGAATATAAGAGTTGGGCAGATGAAGATAACAATATAGTGAGTGATACTCCATGGTTTAACGAAACATCACTAATAACTAAAGTAAGTATAATAGATGAAATAGTACCAACATCAATGTCTAGTTGGTTTGATAGTTGCATAAACTTAACTGAATTTGAAAATATTGAGAAGATAGATACAAGTGAAGTGAAAAGTATGAGCGGGATGTTCGATACATGTAGTAGTTTAGCAACTTTAGACTTAAGTAGTTTTGATACAAGTAATGTGACAAATATGAATGGGATGTTTAACCACTGTGATAACTTGATAGAGATTATTGGTCTAGAAAAATTTGATACAAGTAATGTAATAGATATGGAAATAATGTTTGCTAATTGTGGTAGTTTAACTAATCTAAATCTCAATAATTTTAACACAAGTAATGTAGAAAGTATGAAAGCAATGTTTGCTGGTATTAGTTTAACAAATTTAGATTTAAGTAATTTTGATACAAGCAGTGTGAAAAGTATGAATGGAATGTTTGACCACTGTATTAATTTAACAGAAATTACTGGTCTAGAAAAATTTGATACAAGCAACGTTACAGATATGAGAGCAATGTTTTATGAATGTAATAATTTGCAAAATTTAAACCTAAGTAGTTTTAATACAAGCAAAGTTACAAATATGGGAGATATGTTTTTTAATTGTAGAACTTTAACAAGTCTAGACGTAAGTACTTTTGATACGAGTAGGGTGTCAGATATGAATCATATATTTGCAGGTTGTGAAAATTTAACTGTAATTTATGTAGGAGATAATTGGGACTTAACGAATGTAGAAAATACAAGTAATATGTTTGCAAATTGTGGTGTAAATACAACAACACCTAAACCAAGTAATTGATAGAAGAAAAAATAAAAACAATTTTTAAAATGACAAGCAGCAGAAAGTTTACGAGAAGAACGAATAGCAGAGATATAGCCATAGAGATGAAGCTTTAATAAATCAGAACGAAAATAAGGCTGTTGACCATGTTTAGAGGATTCATAAATATCAACAAAAAATGAAGATAAAAAGAGAAAAAACAGAAGAAAAATAAAAGAGAAAAAAGTACTTGCAAAGTAAAAGAGATATTGGTATAATGTGAACAGAAAAAAGAAGAAAAAGCGAAGGAGAAATAGCTAAAATGCTTGAAAGTACTGAAATAGTAAGAGAGAGAGAGAGAGAGAGAGTTACAATTTAAGCCAACAACTAAAGTAAATTTAGTTTTATTTGTTGTACCCAGATTATATATCAAGTATGAAAATTTAAAAGATGGATTATGTAAAAAATACATAATTCATCTTCTTTTTCTTTACATAGAAATAAAAGAATAGTATAATGAAATAAACTAAGAACAAACTTTTAAATAATAAAGCAATTAACAAGGAACATAAATAAAGAAAAGAATACAAAACTAATAGAATAAGAATAAAAAGTAAAAAGATGGAAAAAATAAAGGTAATACTGCAATTTTTATTAGTTTAAATATTAAAATTATATAAAGAAGTAAGTAGGAGGAATAAAGAATGCAAGGAACACAAGAAAAAGTAAAAAATGGAAAGCAAGGAACTGTGCTATGCAAAAAAGAAAAAAATAATTTAAAAAAATATGCAGAAAAAGGAATTACATTAATAGCACTAGTAGTAACAATTATTATACTACTTATTTTAGCAGGTATTACAATTAATATGTTATTAGGAGAAAATGGAATTATCAGAACAGCCCAAGAAGCAAAAAACACATGGGAAAATGCAGTAGCAAATGAACAAGAAAGTTTAAATAGTTTATTAAATGAATTAAATGAAGAATTAGGAAAGAATTCAAGAGCAACCGATATATATGTATTTTTATATGATGATGGAACATTAACATTTGGAACACAAAGTGAACCTATAGAAGGAAAAACAATAGTAAAACAGTATGGAAATATAAAAGGACAAGAATATAAGAGTTGGACAGACGAAAATGCAGCTAACAACAGAATGAGTGATACCCCATGGTTTAACGAAGCATCACTAATAACAAAAGCAAGTATAGTAGATGAAATAGTCCCAATATCAATGTCTAGTTGGTTTGACAGTTGCATAAACTTAACTGAATTTGAAAATATTGAGAAGATAGATACAAGTGAAGTTAAAAGCATGTTGAGTATGTTTGATACATGTAGCAGTTTAGCAACTTTAGACCTAAGTAGTTTTAATACAAGTAATGTAACAAACATGGCAGCAATGTTTGCACATTGTGGTAATTTAACTGAGATTTTAGGCTTAGAAAACTTTAATACAGGTAAAGTAGAAGATATGGCATCAATGTTTTATGCTTGTAGTAGCTTAACAAGTTTGAATTTAAGTGGTTTTGATACAAGCAATGTTGTAGATATGCAAAATATATTTAATAGTTGCACAAATTTAACAAGTTTGAATTTAAGTAGTTTTAATACAAATAATGTTGAAAATATGGCAGCTATGTTTGCAAATTGTTCTAGCTTAACAAGTTTGAATTTAAGTGGTTTTGATACAAGTAATGTTGTAGTTATGTATTTTATGTTTCAAAATTGTAGTGGTTTAACAAGCTTAGATTTAAGCAATTTTGATACAAGTAAAACAACAGATATGCAACATATGTTCAATGGTTGCACAAATCTAACAAATTTAGATTTAAGCGGTTTTGATACAAGTAATGTTATAAGTACGGGTTGGATGTTCTTGAGTTGTTCTAGCTTAACAAATTTGGATTTGAGTAGTTTGGATACAAGTAGTATGCAAGAAATGGAGGCTATGTTTGCTAGTTGTACAAATTTAACTACTATTTATGTAGGAGATAATTGGGATTTAACAAATGTAGAAAACACAAATTATATGTTTGAAAATTGTGGTACAAATACAACAACACCTAAACCAAGTAATTTATAGAAGAAAAAACAAATAAATTAAAAACAATTTTTAAAATGGTAATATGTGTTAGCATGTATTACCATTTTAGCTAAGCAACAATAAAATTAAGGCAATAAATAAATAAGGATCATTTACTTCTTCTTGATATAAAAAGAAAATTAGGCAAATAAGCAAAATGTCATCATAGTATAACTTTATTCCAAATATTTCAAATAAGACATTTTCCTCTTTCAAATCCGTTTTATAAGCGGATTTTTCTCTATTTTCTCGTTCTTCGTTCTTTGATTTGGAAGAAGTAGGAGAATTAGGCTTAGAACGTGCATAAGGAGTAGAACTAGGAACAAAAGGTCTATTACTTGCAGAAACATTTCCATAAGAAGGTTGAGGTACATAGCTAGAATATGGAACATGTGCAGGAGGAGTAGTTGAAGCCGGATATCTTCTAAAACGTGGAAAGCTAAAAAAAGGATAACTATACATCATTTTTCTTGTCCCCTCCTCCAAGAGGATTTATCATTTCAAATACTTTTCCCATGCTAAATAATTTAATATATTGATCTACTTTTTCTTTTCTACTATTTTTTAAATATGGTTTTAAAGATCTTAGTAAATTAGCTCTAGGATCGTTTTGTTGTTTATTCATACTATCAATAATAGATTTCATTTTTAACATAGTACCAATATCAAAATTAGGAATTTCTGTCTGATTATCGTCTGTAGAGCTTGTTTCCCTAGTAGAACTTTCAGGTTCATTGGAAGAAGATGTGTCATTTTTAGTAGAAGCATCTGAAGAAGAATTATTAGAAGAGCCAGAAGTAAACTGATTTAACATGTTTTTCACATCTTCTGGTATTTGATTATTTTTTAACATATCATTCATTTTTTGAAAAATATCAGACATATCTTCAGCCATATATTGCCCTCTTTTCTTTATTAATTTTGTTTCTAAATCTAACTTTAATTTTTTATTGCTTGTTGTTATTCATATTTTGTTTTAAAGTATTCATTAATTTTTCTTTATCTTCTGAACTAAGCATTTGATTTACTTTTGCTAAACCTTGCTCTAACTGAGTTTTATCCATTTTAGAAAGCATAGACATTAATTTCATCATGTCCATATTATTTTGTTCTGCCATATTTTTTCACCTCAATACTTTAATACAATTCTAAATTATATATATTCTACTTTTGAAAAAAATGTGACTAAAACAAGAAAAGAAATTTTATATTAATTATTAATTATATCTAAAAACGGTAGAATACTATATTTTTGCATTTTGCATTGTTGAGGACCATTTGTCCAGTACACATTTAGAACTTACTATTTTATATAAAAGAAAGTGTGTCGTAATTCACAAGCCTATGGGACGAACCAATGCAAAAAAGAAAATATAGTATTCTACCGTTTAAATAAGAAAAAAGTAAATAGATAAGGAAAAATAAGAACTAAATATTATAAAATTCGATGAAAAATAATTACAAATAAAAATATTATGTAGACTAAAAACAAAACTAACAGAAAAATGACAAAAAAGCCCTATTTTGTAATATAAATTTAATATTTCGCCCAAAAAAACAACTTCCGTAACGGATTTTCCATTTTTCGACATTTTTGGAAAGAACTTACCATTGAAAAATCTCGTAAAAATGCTACAATTGATAATATAGAGTACTTGTATCTAAAAGAAGAATTTTAGGAGGTTACTATGAAAATAAGACAAAAGATAATGGCAGTTATGATGACAACCATTCTGGTTGGCACTAATTTACTAAATTTAGGAGCACAAGTAATAGCAGCAGCCCCTGAATTAGAAAAGCAAAACAAACAAACAAATCATGCAAATGTAGAATTTAATAGTTATTTAGAAGGAGAAGTACATAATAAAACTTTTTCTGAAAAAGAAGAAGCAAAATTATATCTTTATTTACATGTAAAAGAAAACGGCTATTTAAAGAATGGAATAGTCGAATTTGTTGATGCCAATTATCAAGTAGAAACAAATAAAATTAGCGGAGAATCTATTCAAAAAGTAGAAGAAAATAAACTTCAACTAAAACAAATTAATAGTAACCAAGAAATAACAATAGAAGTTCCAATTCGTATGACAGAACAAAACCAAATTACACAAGACAACTTTAGTAAAATTTCTAAAGCAGTATTAAAAGGAACTTATGTAAATGCAAATGGAAAAGAAGTAGAAATAAAAAAAGAAATTAGTAATCAAATTACTTGGAAAAAAGAAGCAAGTGCTAAAATAACAGGAGAAATTACAAAATATATTCCTTATCATCAAGGAGAAGAATATGGTGTTTTCGTACAAGCTAAAATTAATAGTGGAGTAAAAGACTATGTTTTACCAATACAAACTACTAATTTAGAAATTAGTGTACCACAAATTAATGGGGCAAATCCAGAAAGAGTAACTGTAATTGCAAATTCTACAAAAGGAACCAATGGAGTAGATAATGGCAATGCATTTACAACTAAAAATTATCAATACAATAAAGAAACAGGAAAAGTTACGATTCAAACGCAAAACCAAGCAAATGAGCAAGGAAAAATTGCCTGGGAAAAAGCAAATGATGAATATTTTATTAATTATGTATTTGTAGGAAAAGAAGCTTATGATTCTACAGTAGCACAATTAGAAAAAGCAAAACAAACTATGTTAACGAAAGAGCAAAAAGAAGCAGGAATGAGAAACGAAAATGCTATTACTGGGGATATTCAAGTAGTTGCAAATATTAACCTATATAATGGAGAAGAAACAAATATTACTTTTAATGGTAGCTTACCATATACAATAGAAGATCTCAAAGGAAGTTTAACAGATATAGATTTAGTAGCAAGTGAAAAAATAAGTAAAGGATATCTTTATGCAAATTATGAAAAAACAGCTACAGAAAAAGAAGAAACTACTTTTACTTTAAATTATGCTACTTTCGTTTATGATGCAGGAATTAATAAAGAAATACAATTTAAAGAAGATAAACAAAATTATATAGCAGGTGAAAATGAGTACGAAATAGGAAAAAATGCAATTACCAAACAAATAAAAATAGCGCAAACAATTTTCCAAAAAATATTAGGAGAAGAAGGTAAAATTCAAGTATTAACTTCAGAGGGAACTCTATTGGGAGAAATTACTAAAGATACTACACTAGATGCACAAGGAAATTATGTGTTAAACATAGAAGAAGCAAAAGTAAATCAAATTGTTATTAAAACTTCTACTCCAATTATGGAAGGAAAATTAGAAATTGGAGTAGAAAAAGCATTAGTAACGGAACAAAGCTATTCTTTAGACAAAATGAAATCTTTTTCAAAAATTACGCTAGGAGTAACTGCAAAAACAAATAATGAAACTAAAACAGCTCAAGCAGAAATTGCAATGCAAGAACCTGTAAGCAAAGCAGAAATTAGCATAGAAGAAGATAAACAAAATTTATCTACTATGATAGTAAACAAGGATGTAGATATTAGAATCGTATTAGATACTTCTAGTACTTATAATGCATTATTTAAAAATCCTACTTTTGAAATAGAATTACCAAGTCAAATTGAAAAAGTAGAAGTAAAAGATATCAACCTTTTACTAGAAGATGAATTAAAAGTAAAAGAAGCAAAAGTAGAAAATAGAAATGGTAAAAAAGTAATTATTGTTACTTTACAAGGAACACAAACAAAGTATACAAATTATCAAGAACAAAGTGATGAACAAAATAATGTTATTACAAAAGGTGCAAATCTAATTATTAAAACAGATCTTACCTTAAACCAATTAGCGCCAAGTACAACAGAAAACATTAACCTATATTATACAAATGAGAACACAGATCTTTATGAAAAAACATATCAGCAAAAAGCAAGAGCTAGCACACAAAAAAAGGGAATGGCTAGCACAACAATTAACTTAGTAGCACCAACAGGGGTAGTAACAGCAAATAGTATGACTGGATATGATGCAAAAGGCTCCGAACTTATGAACATAGGAGATGAAACACAAACAGCTACTGTTGAAACTTATGGTAGCCAAAGAGAAGTTACTGTAGAAGGAATTATGACAAATAACTATACCAATGCCATTGATAATGTAATGGTATTAGGAAGAGTGCCTTTTACAGGCAATAAAGCAATTGATGAAACAGAAGAATTGGGAAGCACCTTTGATATGCCAATGACAAGTACAATTACAACAAGCGGAATTGATAGTGGTAATATAAAAATTTATTATAGTGAAAATGGCGAAGCTACTAGAGACTTAATAGATAGTAATAATGGATGGACAGAAAATCCAAGTGATTTAAGCAAAGTAAAAAGTTACTTAATTGTTATTTCAGGAGAAGTAACAGCAAATACACAAATGTCATTCTCTTATAAAGTAAGCTTACCTGCAAACTTAAGCTTTAATCAAAGTAGTTATGCCAACTACAAAGTTTATTATGATAATAAGGCACCAGGGGCAACAATAGGAGAAACCAAAAAAGCAGGAGTAATTGGTTTAACTACAGGAGAAGGACCAGAATTAGAAGTAAAACTTTCCGCAAGTATCCCAGAAAATACAGTAGTAAGACCAGGACAATATATTCGTTATTATGTAGAAGTTACAAATAAAGGAAAAGCAGATGCACAAAATGTAAAAGTAACTGCAAAATTACCTATGGAAGAAATTCAACAAGAAGATGGAGTATCAAAATACTCTAACCTACAATTTGTAGAATATGAAGAATACAATAATAACTACACTCCTGTAGAAGGAGAAGAATTAACACTTACTATTCCAACAGTAAAAGCAGGAGAAACAGAAACAATTGATTATGAAATGTATGTTAAATCAGCTAATGAAGAAGAAACACTTTCTTTTGACCAACAAGTAACTGTAACTGCAGATAAGTTGAATACCAATGTAACTTCTAATCAATATCATATGCAACTTGCAAATGGAGGATTATCTATTCTAAATAGATCTTCTAGTGTAGAACAATTAATTTATACACAAGGAGATGTTATTACTTATAAAATTTATTTTAGCAATTTGGGGCATGCAGATATCAACAATATTATTGCCAATGTACCAATTCCTAAAAATGCAACTATACAGGAAGCTTATGTTATGGATATCAACAATAATAAAATAGAAGCACAAATAGAAACACAAGAAAACCAAGTAGTTGCTCATATGGGAAATATAGTGGCTTATGGAGAAGATAAAATTTTAGTAGTACAGTTTGAATTAGGAGAAAAAACAGTAGATAGTTTTTCTACTAGAATAACAGCAACTGCAAATGAGAATGAAACCTATTATTCTAATGAAAGATTTGTATATTTAGTAGCAACTTCTAGTATTTCGGGAAAACAAATAGAACCAAGTAAATTAGATGTTGATGAAGGAGAAGAATTTGAATATCAGTTTACGATTAGTACAAAAGGAGAAGGAAGAGTTACTGGATTTGTATTAGAAGATACATTACCACAAGAAATTCAATATGTAGATACTACAGTAGAAATTGTAGAAATACCAGAAGGAATGTATAATGGAGCTTCAGCTACTACAGTAAAAGATAATATTCTTACATTTAAAATGGAAAGTATCGCTCCAAACACTACTATTAACGTAAAATTTAAAGTAAAAGGAAGACTTCAAAGTGGAGAAACAGAAAAGCAAATTGTAAATAGTGCAATTATGTATGCAGATGCCATTGAACAAGTAAAATTAAATGATGTTACTATGTACTTACATTATAATAATGATGTACATGACTCGGATGAGCAAGAACCAGAAACACCAGGAAACAATCGTTACAAAATAACAGGTACTGCATGGCTAGATAGCAATCAAAACGGACAAAGAGAAGAAAATGAAACTTTACTTTCTGGAATAGAAGTATTGCTATTAGACAAACAAACTAGTCAAATTGTACAAGATGTAGACACAAAACAAAATAAAACAACTACAACCAATGAAAATGGCTATTATGAATTTAGTAATTTAATTTCAGACGAGTATTTAGTAGTATTTTTATATGACTCTGGAAAATACACGATTACAGAATATCAAAAACAAGATGTAAATGATAATTTTAATAATGATGCTATTAGTATGAAAGTCATATTAAATGGAGAACAAAGAAATGCTGGTGTAACAGACACCATAAGAGTTACCAACCAAAATCAAAGAAATATTGACATTGGATTATACACAGCAGAAAAATTTGATATGAGGTTAGATAAATATGTAACAGAAATTACTTTAACAACTCCAACTATTGGAACCCATACTTATACTTATAGAGATTCTCAACTAGAAAGAGTAGAAATTTTAGCACAAAATGTTAATAAAAGTAACATTATTATTAAATATAAAATAGTAGTTACTAACGAAGGACAAGTTCCTGGATATGTAAAGAAAATTATTGATTATTTACCAGAAGGAACAAGTTTTAATTCCGAAATTAATCAAGACTGGTATATTTCCGATAATAATAGAACTGTGTTTAATACT
Source organism: uncultured Clostridium sp. (assembly GCA_902492105.1). GTDB lineage: Bacteria > Bacillota > Clostridia > TANB77 > CAG-508 > CAG-273. The sequence goes on along the minus strand of CABUKD010000002.1, from coordinate 51,696 downwards.
AGCCTAGAAAATACCAAAATTAATCCAGGAGAAAGCAAAGAAGTAGAATTAGTATTAAGCTTAACTATTACAGACGAAAACATAGGAAATATTGTAAACAACAATGCTGAAATTTATGAAACATATAATGAACAAGGATTAACAGATATAGACTCAACAGAAGCAAATCAAGCAGAACAAGAAGACGATATGTCTAAAGCAGATATTGTACTTTCTGTTGTAACAGGTAAGATTGTGATGTACTCTATTTTAGGAATTGTAATTTTAGCAATGCTAATTACAGGAATTATATTCATCCAGAAAAAAGTTTTTAAAAAGAAACAATAGAAGAAAGGAGGGCAAATAACAGATGATAAAGAAAATACTAAAGGTATTAGGAATTACAATAGGCACCACAGGTATTACTGCAGCAATTGCAACAGCCATCGCCATTAATTTACCAATGGCTAATCTAGAGAAAAATGGTAATTCAACACTGGCTTTTTCGGGATGTCAAAGAATTTTAATTAAAGAAGAAAGAAAAGTAGGATCAGATTTATGGAGGCCAATATCTACTAGTGGACATGATGATATTTATTGTGTGGAGCCAGGTTCTCCAGTAAGAATTAGTGAATATACTCCAGAAGACATTCAACAATATGAAGGAAGAAGAACAGGTAAATCTTGCCCTGCTTGTGCGGGATCACCTCCAGGATATGGATTATATAGTACTACCTATTATGAATGCCAAAATGAACATTATACAGAAAGTAGTACTCGTCTTTACGGAAAAAGGGTAGATAACCTATATGATGTAGCTTATATAACTTCTTTCTATCCACAACCAGGTCAAGACTCAATATCTGGTTCAGAAAGTTACGAAACTTGGGCAGATTCTAAACAACAAGCTATTTGGATGTCACCATTATCTCAAAAAGGTGATCCAGGTAGAGGTTCTGCAAGAGCAGAAGGAGAAAATCTAAGAAATCAATCTTTAGAATATCAAGACTTCTATGAAAAAATCATGGAAGGTGAAAAGGGAATGAAGCCTCAAAACTTGACAAATTCTAATGAAGTAAAATGGAATACCAACCAAGAAACTCAGCTTCATACAATAGGACCTTTTAAATTAAATTATGTGAATGGAAAATATTCTCAAGGAAAAGCATTTGGTGGAATTTCCGATATGTACTTAATAGATAATAACGGAAATAGAATTGATATTGTCAACTTTGTAATGCCAAACAGACAACCACAAACAACTAATCAAAATTATCCAGTTAATTATGATTTAAGTAGTCCAAGATTCTTTAGCAATTATGATGAAGGTTACCAAATTTACAACCCTAACTGTGTAGATTATTGGGATTGGACAAAATATTATCCAAACCCAGGAGAAGAATTCTATGTAGAAATAGATTACTTAGGAGAAGATGTTGGTTCTCTAAAATTACATGTTGACTTCCAATATTTAGAATGTACAACAGAAATTTGTATTCGTGAAGGTAAAAGTAAAAGAGTAAGTGAATATTCACATACACATACAACTCATATGAAGACAGTAATGGGATTCCCAGTACCATGTACTGACTGTAGAAGAACTTCAAAAGTAGTAATTGACCACATGCAAAATGGTGTATATATTGTAAGAGCAGACAGAAGACTAATTCAAGAAAGCCTTGAAATTGAAATTTTCGGAAACCCATATATGTCTGCAAGAATGAAAGTTGGTGGATTTGTTTTTGAAGACATTCCACAAACCAAAGAAGATATTGCAAATGGTAGAAAAGATGAAAATGATATTAACTTAAAAAATATCGAAGTTGCTTTATATGATGCAGAAACAGGAAAACTTGCACATTTAACTACTTTACAAGAAGAAAACCCAAATGCAAGTAGTGGAGAAATTAATGACTTAGATGATTATGGTAGAAGAATTAACCCTACTTTAACAGATGAAAATGGATATTACGAATTTAGAGGAGTAAGTAGAGAGAAAAAATATTATGTACAATTTACCTATAATGGTCAAACCTATACAGCAACAGAATACTTAAGCGATACTAAAGCAGATGATGTCAAAGAAATGGTAGACAAAGGAGATTATGATGGAGCTACCAGAAATAGAGATTGGCAAGAAACATCAAAAGGTACCGAACTTACAGATGAAAGAGACGCTTATGATGAGTCTTTTGCAGAAATTGGTTCATCACCAAATAACTATATTTCCGATAATTCTTTAAGATCAGGAGCTTTAGAAAGAGTAGACGGAGACTATTATAACGAAACATTTTCTATTTATACTTTATCAGGAATTAGCTTAAATCCACAAGGTGAATATGAATATAATCCTAGAGAACAATTAATAGACAGTTACTACAAAGTAGAAAATGGATATGTAATTAATACTGCAGAAACTAACCATCCAGAATTAACAGAAGGAATTATTAGTGAAAAAATTAGAGATTATATTAAAAGAAATAGAAAATATCCAACTAATTTAAAAACACAAATTTATGAAGATATTGCAAGAAATAATGATGAAACTTGGAAAAAACTACAATTTATAGAAGATTGTAAAATACAATCTTATACCAAAAATCAAGATGCAGACCGCGAAAAAGAATATGATTTATATCCTGTGTATAATCAATTTACAACATTTGTAGCAAGTGGAAATTTATATCCAAATAATAGCTATGAACGCGGAACTTATAATGATAAAGCAAGTACTTATGCAGACACTGTAATGAAAGCAACTGGTAACAGAAACATGTTACAATACAGAATTTGGCATAATGTTATTGGAAATCCACATTATATTTACCATAACTATATGCAAAGTGACATTAATGTCGTATATAAAAATGTTTATGCTGGACAATTAATGATTAATCAAGGGCTATGGAGAAGACAAGAATATGATGTATCTCTAAAGAAAGATGTATTTAAAGCAACCTTAAAAATCAATGGCAAAACCGAAATTTATGAATATAACGAAAGAGAAATTATTACAGATGAAGAAAGAGCAGAATTAAAAAGACTAGAAAAAGAATATGGTAGAGATAGTGTAGAATACTTGAATTATCAATTAGAATTAGAAAACAAATTCTGGGATATTCAAGCAAGAATTATAGGACCAAACTATGCAAGCTATTATGGAGAAACCTATTCAAGAGAAATTTATCCATCAGAAAGAAATTATACAGGAACAAACCAATTAGAAGCTTATATAACCTATAAAATTACCATTAGAAACCAATCTCAAAGTATTTTAGCTCAAATTCAGGAAGTAGTAGATTACTATGACTCAGATTACACCTTTGAACCAAACTTATCTTGGGCAATGTACAGAGGAGATCATGTAAGTAATAGAGATGTACAAGTAACAGATCAAGAATATTACGATATTATGCATGAAGGTAGCAAAGATACAACAGGACAAGAAAAGTATAGAGATGTAACACTTGGTAATCGATATAATACTACAACAGGTATGTATGCAGAAAATACACAATTTAGTTTAGGCAGTGAGTATAAAACTTTATATGTAAATGGTTTAAGTGACCATAAACTAGAAACTGGAGAAACAGCATACTTATACTTAACTTTCAAAATTAATGGTGTTGGTTCAAATTTAGTAATAGAAAACGATAATACCGGACCAGGAAAACAAAACATAGCAGAAATTAATGGTTATATGACATACTATGCAGATGGCACTGAATTACCAAACGGCATTAGAAAAAATTCTAATGATGTAGCAGGATTAATTGACCAAGACTCTAACCCAGGTAACTTTGATAGAGATGCTTTAAATAATACAGCAGGAACTACACGTTACGAGCAAAACTTCGAAGATGATGCAGATAGAGCAAGAGGAATTAATGTATATGTAGATGCTTCTTTAGTAAGACAACTAGATGGTACTGTATGGGAAGATAAGAGAAACTATCAAGCGCCTACCATGAACGGAAATAGTACTACAGATGCCTTAGTGGGCAACGGTGTAAGAGAAGATAATGAAGTAACCATCTCCGGTGTTCGAGTAGAATTACATGAAGTAATAGATGGTGTAACACAAGAAAATATTGCAAAAGTATGGAATAAAGACACTAATACTTGGATAGATGCAGCAACAGTAACAGACGAAAAAGGATATTATTACTTTGAAGGATATATTCCAGGAGATTATGTAGTAAGATTTATCTATGGTGGAGACGAAAGCTACACCTATAATGGACAAACCTATGACTGTAATGCTTACTATAATGGACAAGACTATAAATCAACCAGTTATCAATACAACCATATAAATAATACAGCAATTGACCAAAATGGTAGAACAGATGTCAGCGGAAAAGATCACTTTGGATACAACGGCTATACAGATTATGAAAAACAAAATGATACAGCAACCTTTGGATATAATATCTTTAAATCAGATGAATTTGTAGATGAAAAAGGAAACAAAATAAATGTATCAGATGCAAAAGATATTTACAGTAGTGAACAAATTTCTCAAAACAGAGAAAATGTAAATAATTACAGTAGTAACAATTATTCTGGTGTAACCTATGATAAAGCAAATACATTAAACCAAAATACTACACCAAATAGTAGTACCCAAATGGTAGCAGAAACAGGTGCCATCCGTATGGAATTTGAATATAACAGACAAGCTGCAACTGGTAATAATACTTATAACAACGATGGTTACCGTCCAGAAGGTGATAGAAATGTTATTGACTATAAAGATAATACCAACCAAAATTACTACTTACAAGACGTAGACTTTGGATTAGAAGAAAGACCAAAAGCAGGATTAGAATTAAATAAACAAGTTCACAATGTAAGAATTACTTTAGCTAACCAAACTGTATTATTTGATGCAAATCAAACTGTAAATAACTTAACATGGCAACCAAAAACACCATATAACATTAATGAAATGAAAACTAATACTGATATAGATAAACAAGAAGGAAACCGCAATGGTGGACAAAATGTTTACAGTGATTATGCAGGATATAAAGACATAGATACGAATAAGGATCAAGAAAACAGAGTACAAGATTACAACGAGTTTAGAAATAAAGTACTAGATAGAATTCATACATTGGTAACAAAAGAAAAAGGATTAATTCAACCTACAATGGACCAAGAATTAATGCATGGTGCAACTATTCAAATTACTTATGATGTAACAGTAACTAACATGGGTGAAGTAGACTATAACGAAACACAATTCTATTACATTGGTAAAGTAAATAATCCAGAAACTATTGTAAGAACTTCAGCAGATGTTGTAATGGATTATGTAGCAAATAACTTACAATTTAGAACACAAAGTAACCAAGACGCATGGGATTGGAGTACTATTACAGAACAAGAAATTCAAAATAATAACTATGTAAATACAGAAGTACAAGGAGTATTAAAAGATTATAACACAATTATTACTACCGAAGCATTAAATGAAAAATTAATCCCATTAACAGAAAGTACAAAAGATAGTGCAGAAACACAAGATGAGGTTCAATTAATTTTAACACAATTAATTACTTCTCAAAATGAGGATGACGATTTAACCTATGATAACATTGGAGAAATTGTAAAAATTTCAAATGATGTAGGTAGAAGAATGGCATACTCTGTACAAGGTAACCAAAACCCTAAAGATGCACCAACAGAACCAGACAGTAGTATGGCAGAAAGAGTAGTAATTTTACCACCATTTGGTGCAACTTACCTATATATTGGTTTAGCAGTGTTAATCGCAGCAATGTTAGGAATTAGTATTGTAGTTATTAAGAAAACGGTACTCAATAAGGGAAGATTCTAAAAATACTAAAGTAACAAAGGATAAAGCATAAGAGATAAAAAACAAAAGATAAAATATAAAAGATAAGAAATGAAAAATAAAAACAGCTTTTTAAGAAAAAAACTTAAAGAGCTGTTTTTTTCTTGAATTTTTTTATTATTTTTATTTCTATTATTCATTTATCATTTTTATTGATACAATAGCTTTCCGGTATATATTTTCGCATTTTGAGTTGTTGAGGACCATTTGTTTAGTACATAGTCAGAACATTGAAATTTATACAAGAGAAAGTGTGCTGTAATTCACAAGCCTATGGGACGAACCAATGAAAAAAAGAAAATATATACTGGAAAGCTATAAAATAAAAATTTAAATTTAGAAAACTATAAAAAAACGATATAAAAATTTAACAAAAATAGTTTATAATAAAAAAAGCATTTTTTGTAAAATACTCTAGTGAATTTTGTCGAAAAATGATATTTTATATTAGATAGAAAATTTTTGTCTATTTAATAAATTTGTAATAAAAGTGGAGAAAGTGAGGAATAAGCAAATGAGTAAATTACAAGAGAGAAGATATAAAGAAGTAACCCCAGAAGAAACAGTAAAAAAATTAAAAGAACTATTAAAAAAAGCAGACATTCAAGTAGAAGAAGATTGGAGAAAACCAAGTAGTGTAGGCACCTATTCTTTACGTTTACGTATTAAAGGAACCGATATTGGTCAAAATGGAAAAGGAATGACCAAAGAATTTGCTATGGCAAGTGCTTATGCCGAATTTTTTGAAAGATTTCAAAATGGAATGTTCCGTTTTCGCATGGAAAAACCAACCAAAGAAATTCCATTTAGCAACTCTCCAGATGAAAAATATATGAATGCAGAAGAATTGATGAAAACACCTAACAGTTTTTTTGAACATATTTTAGAAGCAAATGGAAAGCAAAATAGTAGTAAAGAAGAACAATTAGCCTACATTCAAGAAGTTTTGAATGAAAAATCCACTTTAGTGGATAAAGAAAAATTTGCATGCCTTCCTTATTATAGTGTAAAACACAATCAAATTACCTATGTTCCGGACCGCCTATTTAGTTATCTTTATGACACCAATGGAATGTGTGCAGGAAACTCCCCAGAAGAAGCTTTAATAGAAGGCTTATCGGAGATTTTAGAAAGATATGTAGGTTTTCAAATTTTAAAAAAGAAAATTACCTTACCAGAAATACCAGAAGAATATATAGCAAAATTTCCAAAAGTACAAAAAATGGTAGATATGTTAAAACAAAATCCAACCTATTGGTATAGACTAGTAGATTGTTCTTTAGGCGGAAAATATCCAGTAGCAGGATTATATATGATAGAAAAAAATACAGGAAAGTTCGGATTCAAATTAGGAGCACATCCAGACTATGGAATTGCTATGGAAAGATGTTTTACAGAAGCATCCCAGGGAAGAGATATTTACGAATATGCACAAAGATGCTTATTTGATTTTTATGCAGGAGAAGAACAAAACACTCATAAAAATCTAGTAGAATTTTTATTTACCGATTTATCAGCAGCTCCTTATGAAGTAATAGGAGAAAAACCACAATATAGCTTTACTCCAATAAAAGATGTATCAAATGAAGATAATAAAACGATTTTAACACAGCTTATTCAAACCATTTTAAAAGAAGGAAAAGATATTCTAGTAAGAGATGTATCCATATTAGGTTTTCCATCTTACAGTATTGCAGTACCTGGAATGAGTGAAGCTACTTTTGATCCTAATGCAACTTATTTTTCTCTTTTTATTACGATGCAAAAACTATTAATGGATTTAGAAAATATCAATTCACAAAATATAGCACAAGTAACTAAAATGATGGAAACAATTGTAAATACAGTAGGATATGAAAAATTATCTCTTCTTATTAGTTTAAAAGATACTTCTATCCTTCCTTGTGAAAGTATGGGAATGGGAGCAAAATATTTCTTAGCTATTTGCTATATTGCAAATAAAGAATATTACAAAGCCGCTAAAACATTAGAAAATTTAAACTTTTTAACAGAACAAATGCTATCCAATCCACTAGAAAAAATCATGGTAAAAGCAGTATACTATTATGCTTGTGCTATGGATAAATTAAATGACCATGCAAAAGCAATGTATTATATTTCTATTTTATTTGATGAAGAAATTGCAAATGCCATAGACCAAAGCTTTAAAGACCAAAATTCTATTATTAGTAACCATTACGGTATTACCAAAGATGACTATGTAGACTATGATGATTCTTACTATTTACCATTTATGAAAAAGCTAAGAGAAGCACAAAGAGATAATTATATTGACCAAACAGAACTTAAGAAAGTTGTTGGCTAATATCTGTTAAAATAAAAAATAAACTATAAAACTCAATTAATCTAGAATGTAAATTAATTGCAAAGATTAAAATAGATTAATTGAGTTTTTTATTAGTTTACTAATTATTTTTTTGACATCTGGTTGTGTTGGTGTAAATTTAATTCCCTTTTTTAACATATTCATTACTTTTTTTGCTTTTTTCTCAATTTCTATTGCAGAATGTTCACTAGTTAATATTAAGTGATTATGACCTATTGTATATTTTCTTTCTATGTATTCTTCAGTAATTGGAAACATATCCTGTATTAAAAAAACGCTTTCTTTTCCATTATCTAGTCTTATAATATGTAAAATATCACAAGATTTTCCACTTTTTAATTTTTGGTTCATTATTTTCTTATATTTATCTATTTTACTACTTAATGGAATCATCCAAAATAAACCAGTTTTTTCTTCTCTAAAACAATAATAATGTGGTCTATTAGCTTCTTTATTACCTTTTAGATATGGATCTTGCATTTCTTGAAAAAACTTATCTTTTATGATATAAAATCCTCTTTCAATCAACTTACATACTTCCTTTATGATAAAAGTAATTATATATTGTTTTGCTATAAAATGGATAGTTCTTCATCATATGCTGATGAAGAACCACTTTCAACCCAACCATTTATATACCGCATATTGGTCAGCGGAAAACTTTCAACCCGACCATTTATATACCACATATCGGTCAGTGGTAAACTTTCTATATTAATAGATGACTACTAATATTATTTATATTATATGCAATAATTAAAATAAAATTAAATTTTATCTTAATTAATTATATTCTAACACAAAAGTTAATACAAATCAATAGATTTTAAAAAATTTACAAAATTTGGTAAAATGGTATAATTCACAATTAAAATACTTTTATCATAAAAATAAATGTAACAAAAAGGTCCAAATTATTATTATATTTTTCATTTTAATTCACATAATAGATAGACCTAAAATTTACAAAATTCACATAAAATGGAAAAATCTTTCAAAATCCATTGAAAATTGTGGAAAAACGTCGTATAATAGAGATGTAGGAATAAAATTTAGGAGGTTTCTATGAAAATAAAAGAGAAAATCTTAGCTGTACTAATGATAATTATGCTCATAGGGATGAACCTTATCACCTTAGGGAACCAAGTAATTGCGGCAAATTTAACAAGCCAAAACAGTAAGACGAACAATCAAAATGTAGAATTTGATAGTTATTTCGAAGGAAATACCTATACCAAAAATTTTAATATAGAACAAGGAGCAACTTTATATATCAATTTAAAAATAAAAAATGCAGGCTATTTAAAAGAGGGAATAGTCCGTATTTCTGATGCAAATTATGAAATTGCTACAGAAAAATTAGAATCAGAAAAGGTACAAAGTGCTACGGAAAATAGCATTTCCTTAAAACAAATTAAACAAAATGAAGAAGTGGTATTAGAAGTTCCAATTCAAATAAAAAAACAAGAAACTATTTCTACTGATTATTTTTCTAAAACATCTACTGTAGAATTTGAGGCAACTTATGTGGATGGAAACGGAAACGAAAAAGAAATTAGTAAAACTATGAATAATCAAGTAATTTGGCAAGTAGAAGATGAACTTGTTTTGTCAAAACAAGGGGTAACTTATGTACCATATATACAAAACGGAGAATATGGCGTTATGGTGCAAACTACCCTTACTAGTAAACTAGCAAAAGCACTTATGCCTATTTCTGAAACAGAACTTACCATGCAAGTACCACAAGTAAATGGACAAGCACCACAAAGAGTAACTGTTGTTGCAAAGCAAATAACAGCTACTGGAAACAATAACACTGGTGTTTCTTTTACTAGTGCAAATTATGAATATAACCAAGAAAGTGGAAGCCTAACCATTCGTACTCAAAATTTAGAAAATGATATGATAGCATGGAATGAAAATGGACAAGACCAATATGTAATTAACCTATTTTATGTAGGAGAAGAAAGTTATCAATGGGCATTAGAAAATAGTGTTCCAGTTAGTATGAACATAAATGGAAAAGCAATCCTTCCAGATACCAATGCTACTGTTTTAGAAGCCAATAGTAATATAGAAGAAAATGCAACCAAGCAAGATACTCTAACACAAATAGACCTAAATAGTAATGCAACTTTAAGCAAAGGAACTCTTTATACAAAACAAGAAACACCTTATACTACTACCTATTATGCACAAGTAAATGATAGTTCTTTAACAGAAAAAATCCAATTGCAAACGATGCCATCTGTTTTTGTAGATGAAAATAATAAAGAATATACAATTGGAAACCAAGAAAAAATAAAAAATATAACCATACCTGTTTTAGCTTTTGAAAAATTATTAGGACAAGACGGAAGTATTCAAATTGCTTCAGAAGATGGTACTACACTTGGAACCATCAATAAAGAATCTAGTAAGGAAAATGAAAACTATACACTAGATCTTTCAAATTCAGAAGTAAATACAGTTATGCTAACAACTACAAAACCTATTACAGAAGGTATTTTACCAATTACCATGGAAAAGGTATTAACAATACAAAATTATGAAAAAGAACAATTAGAATCTTTCTCAAAAATAACGCTAGGAGTAACTAATCAAAACAAGATTACACAAGCTGCACAGAATATGCAAAGTACAGGAAATGCCGAAATTACAGAAAAAACTAGCATTTCTTTAACAGAACCTGTTAGTAAAGCAGAAATTGCTATTATAGAAGGCAAAGAAAATTTATCCACAGTAGTAGAAAATAAAGATGTACAAATTAGAATTGTACTAGATACTTCTAGTACAGAAAATGCTTTGTACAAAAATCCTACTTTTGAAATTGAATTACCAGAACAAGTAGAAAATATTGAAATTAAAGATGTTAATCTTTTCTTAGAAAAAGAGCTAACATTAAAAGAAGCAAAAGTAGTAACAAAAAATGGTAAAAAAGTCATTCAAATTACATTAGAAGGGACACAAACCAAATACTTAGATGAACAAATAAGAAAAACAACCCAAAAAAATGTTATTACAAAAGGTGCTAATATTATTTTAAATACAGATATTACTCTAAATGACCTTGCAACAACCGCAACAGAGCAACTTATTATGTATTACACTAACGAAAATACCAATCTTTACGAAAACCCATATACCGGAGGACAAAGTAAAGCAAGAGCAGTACAAGCTAAAGCAGAAAAAGGAGTAGCTACTACAGAACTTAATTTAGTAGCACCAACAGGGGTAATTGCTTCTAACAGCATGACAGGATACAACGGAACACCTTCTGAATTAACTAGCATAAGCAACCAAAAACAAGAAGCAATCATTCCAACTCATAGCAGTAAACAAGAAGTAACAATAACAGGAATTATCACAAATAATTATAGTAATCCAATTGAAAATGTTATGATTTTAGGAAGATTACCATTTGCCGATAATACCAATATTGAAACAGAAGAAAGCCTAGGAAGTAACTTTGCTATGCTTTTAAAAGAAAAAATAACTACTTCTGGTATAGATGCTAGCAAAATAAAGATTTATTATAGCAGTAATGCAAAAGCAAATAAAGACTTAATGAATACAGCAAATGGATGGCAAGAAAATCCTCAAGATCTTACTAGTATGAAAAGCTATTTAATTGTAGTAACTGGAGAAGTAAACTCTGGTGCAAAATTACAGTTTAGCTATAAAGTAGAATTACCAGGAAACTTAGCACATAACAACAGCTGTTACCAAATGTACCAAGTATCTTATGATAATAAAACACAAACAGCAACTATTGGAGAAACTAAAACATCAGCAATATTAGGTTTAACCACAGGACAAGGATCAGAATTAGAAGTGACCTTAAGTTCCAATATGGAACAAAACAGTAATGTAACAGAAGGACAAATTGTTAGATTTTTTGTACAAGTAAAAAATGTAGGAAATGAAGAAGCAAAAAGTGTAACAATTAATGTTCCTGTGCCAGAAGGAACTATTTATACACAATATGATTCTGCAAATCAAGCTTATGTAGATAGTAACGAAGAAAAACCACTAATTGCTTTAGGAAATTTAGCAGTAGGAGAAACTGCAAATGCTACTTATGAACTAAAAATGAATCAAGGCACATTAGGAGAAATAAAACATCAAGTAAGAGTAGCAGCAGAAGATTTTACCACAGGTGTAGCTTCTAATGAATATGTTTTAAACAAAGTAGCAGCAAAAATGAATTTAACATTATTAGTTCCAAGAGATTTAGAAACATCTCTTCACAAAGGAGATATTCTATATAGTACTATTTTATTAGAAAGCAAAGAAACTCTAAATAATGTTAAAGTAACCATCGACATACCAGCAGGGATTCAAATTAATGGCACTACTTACAAAGATAGTAATGGACAAGAACAAAACTATATACAAATACAAAATAACCAAGTAATTGTAACAATCCCACAATTACAAGCAGGTTACTTAGAAAGTATTAGTCTACAGCTTCAAATACAAGACTTTAAAGGAGATTTCCAATATCAAGCAAAAGCAGAAGCAAGTGGAATGGAAACACATTATTCTAATCAACTAATTTATCATGTAGGAAATCCAAGTTTTGAAATTACACAAACTACTACTTCTGAAAGATATATCAAAGAAGCAGAACAAATCACTTATGAATTTACCATTAAAAATACAGGGGATGCAGACGCAAATGATGTTGTTTTTGAAGATGTATTACCAGAAGGACTTACCTTCCAAAAATTAGAATATACCTATCAAGGACAAACAGAAGTAGTTACCTCTACCCTTAATAATACTGCAAAAGTAAGATGGACTAATTTTGAAAAAGGGGCAGAAGCTACTGTAAAAGTAATAGCAAAAGCAGATCTTTTACCAGAAGATAAACAAGACAAAACAGTAACTAATGTAGGAAGCATAGAAGCACAAGGAACTCAAAAACAAGAATCTAACGCAATTAATACTATTATTGAATACAATCCTAAACTATATGAAGGAGAATCTGGAAATGATGGAGATAATACAAATACCCCATCAGGAACTTATAAAATTACAGGTACTGCATGGCTAGACAGTAACAAAAATGGACAAAGAGAGGAAACCGAACAAGTATTATCTGGTATTCAAGTTATGTTACTTAAAAAATCCAATAATGAAATTGTAATAGATGAAAATGGCAGTCAAAAAATAGTAACAACAGCAGATAATGGAAGTTATGAATTTACGGGCTTACAACCAGATGAATATTTAGTTATTTTCCTATATGATGCAGGTAGTTACACCGTAACAGAATATCAAAAACAAGGTATTAGCCAAAGTTATAACTCAGATGTATATGCAATGAAAATTATGTTAAATGGAAAACAAACTTATGCAGGTGTAACAGATACTATTTCTGTAACAGACGGAAATGTAAGAGATATTGACATTGGACTAATTGAATCTCAAAACTTTGATTTAAAATTAGATAAATATATTAGTAAAATTACTTTAACTACTCCAACCATTGGCACAAAAGTATATAACTATAACAACGAAAAACTTCAAAAAATAGAAGTTCTATCTCAAAATATTGGTAAAAGTAGCATTGTAGTAGAATACAAAATGGTAGTTACCAATGAAGGACAAGTACCAGGCTATGTAAAGAAAATAGTAGATTACTTACCAGAAGGTGCTAAATTTAGTTCAGAACTAAACGAAGATTGGTACTTATCAGACGAAAATGACCGTGTTTATAATACTAGCCTAGAAAATGTAGAACTTCAGCCAGGAGAAAGCAAAGAAGTAAGCTTAATTTTAAGTGTTACCATTACAGATGAAAATATTGGTACTGTAGTAAATAACAATGCAGAAATTTATGAAATCTATAACGAACAAGGGTTAACAGATATTGACTCTCAAGAAGCAAATAGCGCACAAAATGAAGATGATATGTCAACAGCAGATATTGTATTATCCGTAGTAACAGGAAAAATTGTACTTTATGTAAGCTTAACATTAGCAATTTTATTCTTACTAATAATTGGAATTATAGTAATTAAAAGAAATGTGTTAAGTAAAAAGAGAGAAAATTAAAAGGAGAGGGAGAGGTTGAAAAAGAATTACAAAATTCTTTTTCAATCAAGATTGAACCTTAAGAAAGGAATATGATTAAAAATGAAAGGTAAAAGAAAAATTACACTTTTCGTATTGGGTCTTATACTTTTATTTGTCGCATTAGTTGTTACTATTTCTTCTTTGATAAAATATGAAGAAAGCCCAATACAACAAGTTGCAAAACTTACTAAAGAAGCTTTAGCAGTAAATGGCTCTGTAGCAGATGGAACTCTAGTTACACAAGGTGCTCACGATAGCCCAGCTTTTTATCAAAATGGAAGTTTCTATTATGAAGCATTACCAAGCCAAGTAAATAAAGTATTTTGTCCTTCCATTGGAGATATTCAGCTTTACTGTATCCAAAAAGGAGTATCAGTAGAAATGAACGAAAATCTAGTAGCTACTATTAAAGCACTAGATGGAACAACAGGTAGTGTAAGTTCAGGTTCTCACAAAGCTTCCTTACCTGCAAAACGTTATTCCAATACCTATTATATTTGTGTCAATAATCACACAGAACTAGTACCATCAGGTGCTTATACAGTAACTGCACCAAATAACTTTATTGCACCAACAGATGGAAGCTATGTATATGGAAAATCTACTACTTATTTTAAAAAGGGAGAAAACATTAGCCAAGAAGTAAAACAAGTAGCTATTTGGCTTAATATGGAAGTAAATAGAGGAGAATCTTTTGAAGCAAGTGGAGCAAAATTTACTTATCTAGATATGGCAGAACAATTAAAAGAAGAATCTATGGATTATAGAGATTATGAAGAAGAACTAAAAAATAATGTAGATAATCCAATTAAAGAAACCACAACAGAAAAGGTACAAATCAATGTAAATCAAGAAGAACAATACTTAATTATTGGACCATATAAAATGGATTATGTAGAAGGAAATTCTGCTACTGCTAAATTTGCAGGAATTTCTAACATGACAGTAAAAGGTTACAATGATAAAGATAAAACGCAATATATTAAAGATGCTAACATTATAAGCTATATCCAAAATGGAGAAGAAAAGAAATTAGACTTTTTTACACCATTAGAAGAAGAAGGATATGTAGATAGAACAGAGCAATCTTACCCAGTAAGTGGACAAGAATTTTACTTAAAAATAGAAAATCCAAACCAAGGAGTATTAGACAGCAATGATGCAGTAAGATATATAGACATTAGTGTAGAGTATTCCTATATGACTACTTATGCTATTGCTTGTGAATTAGAAGGACACCAATTAGTAGCAACACCAATTGAAACAGGACACCACGATAGTTATAACAAAGACGGAGATTTAACTTCTTGTAGCGTAAACTATCGTTGGAAAGTAACAGAATATCCTGTACCACAACAATTTATGATGGATGCTTGGGGAGAAAGAAACCTATACAAACTAACTATTAATTTAACTGGTGGAGGAGACCAAAAATTAGATATCACCATGAATTTAGGTGGTTATGTATGGGAAGATGTAAAAGATACCAAACAAAATATAGCAGATGGTATTCACTCTGATTTATATAATGGAGAGGCAAATGATAGAGTACTTCCAAATGTAAAAGTTACTTTATATGAATGTCCATTAGATGAAAATGGAAATTTACAATATAGAAATGGCAAATTAGTAAGTTATGTAGCAGACCTATTATCTGAAGCAGATAAAGAAAGTTTAACAGATAGAGAAATTGCTTATAGAATGAACCCAACCTTAACAGACGAAAATGGATATTATGAATTTGATGGATTAAATTCTGAAAGCAAATATTATGTCACATTTGAATATAATGGCCAAATTTATTTACCAACAGAATATTTAGTAACTGACCAAAAAAAGAATGGAAACCTAGTACACCAAGATTCTGTAACAGACATGGTATATAATGCCAAACTATATAATACCGAAATTTGGGAAGCTACCTCTAAAGTAACTGAATTACAAGATGGTGGGGAAAATGATACAAAACTAGAAATGACAAGGGAAGAATATAATGAACAATTTGAAGAAATTGGTTCAGCACCAAAAAACTATATTTCTAGCAATTCTTTAAGAAGCGGAGAGTTATTAAAAGATGGTAGAAACTACTATAATGAAACATTTTCTATTAATGATTTAATGGGATTTACCCTAAACGAAGATGGAGAATATGAACAGACTGATGTACAACTAATAGATGGATTTTACAAAATCGACAGAAAAGGCAACATTGTAGAAACAGACAAAATTCAAGAAGGCGAAATTAGTAAAAAAATCCAAAGATATATGGATCGCTATTTAGAATATCCAGATGAAAGAGCAATGCTTGACATCTATGAAGATATTGTAAATGATTTTGCAAGAACAGCAAAGCAAAAAGAAGAACTTTGGAAAAAACTACAATTTATAGAAGATTGTAAAATGCAAGCTTATACTGGTTCTCCTTTTGAAGATGGAGAAATAGACCTATACCCTGTATATGATGACTTTGTAATTGGCAATAAAAAAATGGTAATTCCAGGAGTAGGTACAAAACCACCAATTTATGATGGTCAATACTATGTAAATGCCGGCTTATGGAGAAGACAAGAAAATAATTTATCTTTAAGAAAAGATATTTATCGTGCAGCAACCAAAATTAATGGAAAAACAGAAGTATATGAATATGATAAACGTTCAGAAGATGATAAATATTGGGAAATTCAAATCAGAATGCAAGACTACTACAACTATTATGGAACAAACTATAATAGAGAATTATACCCAGCAGATTATGAATATAGAGCAGAAGATACCAACCTTTATGGAAGTAATTTAGAATTATATGTAACTTATAAAATTACCATTAGAAACTCTTCACAAAATATTCTAAATGAAATTACAGAAGTAGTAGACTACTATGATAAAGATTATACCTATATGCCAGACTTATCTTGGGTAATGTATAAAGATAGTAATAGAGATGGCAACGAAAAAGTAGCAATTACAGATGAAGCCTACTATAATATGATACATAACTTAGATTTAAGCCAAATTGCCTATGCTAGAAACATTAACAGTAGTTATGGAATTAGTGAAGACAGAAATGGAAACTACTGTGGAGATAGTATTTATGGAGAAGATTCTAAACAAGATATAGAAGAAGAACTAAACTCAGTTTATGTTCGTGGATTAGATGGTAAAAAACTAGCAACAGGAGAAAATGCTTATATTTACTTAACATTTAAAGTAAATTCAGATAATCAAGGACCAGTTATTATAGATAACGACCAAAGTTTAAAAGAAAATTATGCAGAAATTAATGGCTACGAAAACTATTATGCAGAAGGAGAAAAACTTCCAAATAAACAAACAATCAAAAATAATAAAACACCTGCAGGAATTATCGATAATAACTCAACACCAGGAAACTTAAGCTTAGATGATTTAGAAGGTGAAAAATACGAAAAGAACTTTGAAGATGATACTGATAGAGCAAAAAGCATTAAAGTATACTTAGAGCAAAGTGCTATTCGTAAAATAAATGGTACTGCTTGGGAAGATGAAAGAACACAATCTATAAGCAAATCCGTTTTAGGAGATGGTATTAGACAAAAAGACGAAATTGGAATTGCAGGAGTTACTGTAGAACTAGTAGAGATCATGAAAGATGGTAAAGAATATGTATGGCAAACAACGACGACAAATGAAAAGGGATATTATGAATTTAGTGACTTTATACCAGGTAACTATGTGGTAAGATTTCAATATGGAAATAACCAAGAAACCGTTTTAACTGCTAACAATGGTGGCAAAAATGCAGTATCCTACAATGGTCAAGACTTTAAATCAACTGTATATCAACAAGACCTAAAAAATAACCAATCTATTGCAAACTATACAGATGAATATTACAATATTCAAAAAGCAGACGAACTAAGCGCAAATGGAAAAACAGACTTATCAGATGCAAAAGATTTATGGGAAAATCAAACCATCAATACTGGAAGAACACAGAATAGTAAAACTAACTACCAAAACGAAACATATCAAGGTAGAACCAATGTAAATGCTTATAGTACTTCTAATGTAAATAACCATAAAGCAGAAGTTTTAGCATCACCATATATGGCTTCTATTGATAATAGCTTGGTACAAGAATTAATGCAAAATACACATATGACTGCGCAAACTGCTATTATTGTAATAGAAGGAGAATATAACAGAACCAATACAGATGGTTTAAATAGCCAAAGTAATGGAACAGATAAATACTTATACAATAATGACAAAAATGGAAATTATACATTAAATTGTGTAGACTTTGGACTTACCGAAAGACCAAAAGCACAGCTTACTTTAGACAAAAAAGTAAGTAATGTAAAAATCACTTTAGCTAATGGAAACATTGCATTTGATGCAAGTAAGTCAGTTCCAAACTTAATTTGGGTATCTGGCAAGCCTTATGACTTAAGTAGTAAAATGGACAAAGATCAATATGAAGCATATTATGAGGAAAGTAAGGAAGATGTAAACTACAACCGTTATTCATACAGAACCGAAATTGATAAATTAATTGCAAGTTTATACCAAGGTGGGCAAAACGGATTAATCCAACCAATACTAGATGTAGAACTAATGCATGGTGCAACGATTCAAATTACATATGAATTAACAGTAACCAATGCTGGCGAAACAGATTATACAGGCAAAGACTTCTACTACAAAGCAACAGGTGCATCTGAAGAAAGTAAAGTAACTACAACTGCAAACTTAGTATTAGACTATGTAGCAAATAATTTACAATATAGAGAAACGGACAATGAAGGATGGAAAGTAGTTAATACAAATGACTTAACCAATAATGATAATGCACATATTAATGACAGATTAGTAAATAATAGTTTAACAGAACAAATTGGTTCTTATAATACTATTTTACAAACAGAACAATTATCTAATAGTTTAAAACCAGGAGAAAAAGTAAGCAAACAATTAATCCTTACACAATTAATTACTACTAGCGACAGCCAAGATGATAAAACCTATGAAAATATTGCCGAAATTGTACAAACTTCTAATACTGCAGGAAGAAGAATGGCATATTCTGTAGTAGGAAATCAAGATCCAACCAAAACTCCAACAGAAGTAGATAGTAGTAGAGCAGAAAAGGTAGTGATATTACCACCATTTGGACAAGCATACTTATATTATGGAATTGGAATTTTAGTAGGAATACTTCTTGTTGCTGGAATTGTGGTTATTAAGAAAAAGGTTATGAAAAAGAAGTAGTTTTGAAAAAGTAATTGAAGCTAATTGTAAAAAAGATGAATTGTAAATAATAAAATTACAATTCATCTTTTTTTCAATTTATAATGAAAAATAGTTGAAAAAATGCTATAATATTAGAAAAATATTAAACATAAAAAAGAATTTAAAATATGGAAAGACAAAGTAAGAGACCAATTGAAATTGTATAGAGATACTAAAATAACAAAAGAAGATTTTTGTAATTGGATTGAGAATAATAAACAATTATAATATCAAAATAAGAAATAGATTGGAGAAATAGAAATGGATGAAAAAGAAAAAAATATTGATAATATAGAACTTGTGGTATGGGGATTTAATGAAAATGCTATAAAATTTTATAAAAATTTGGGTATGAGTATCAAAAATTTAAGATTTGAACTAAAAATTCAGTAATTTATTAAAGGAGGAAAATCTATGGAGAATAGCATAGAAAAATATTATAATATTACAAAAAATTCAAGACCACATGCAAATGTAGTAAATTTTTTAAAATTAAATATAGATCCAACGACAGCTATAGATTTAGGCTGTGGCGCTGGTCGAGATACTATAGCTTTGTTAAAATATAATTGGAACGTTTTAGCTATTGATAAAGAAGATACTGAAGCTATAATTAAGGAACAACTAACCAAAGAAGAACAACGAAGATTTAAATTTTTGAAATCTGTGTTTGGAAAAATGAATTTACCAAAAGCAAATTTAATTGTAGCTAATTTTAGTTTACCCTTTTCAAAAAAAGAATATTTCAATTTTATTTGGAATAAGATTAATAACTCTTTATTAAAAGGAGGATATTTTGTTGGGAATTTTTTTGGCAAAAAGGATTCATGGGTAAAACAGAAGAAATATTTAATATTTTTATCTGAAAATGAAGTAAAAGATTTATTTACTGATTTTGAATTAATTCAATTTAATGAAATTGAAAAAGATGTAAAGATAGTATCAGGAGAAGAAAAACATTGGCATATATACGATGTTATTGCAAAAAAAATATAGATTTATTTAATTCATAAAAATATTGTATTTTCCCACAATTTACGATAAAATAGTAGAAAGAAAAAGTTTAAAAAAGAAAAAAGAACACAAAAGATGGCAAAAAAGAGAGAAAACTTTTTTAATTTTAGTATCCAAAACGACAAAAAATTTAAATAGCTTGTACTACAATAGAGATACAAATTAAAAAAGTAGGGGTGATGGGAAAGTGTTTCAAAATATACAAAAAGATTTTAATGTAGAACAAGAACAAAACGAAGAACAAAGAAAAATAAATAAAAAGAATATAAAAACAATTTTAAAGGATTTATTTAGCTTCCAAAATATTGCTATTTATGTAATAGCATTTATGATTTCTATGGTTGGCTTTCGTAGTCAAAACTTTATTTTAAGTATTAGCCCATTTGCTATTAGCTTTTTAGCAGCTATGCTTAGTAACCGTATGCCTATAGGAATTGTATATATATTAACTTTAATAGGTACTTTTATTTCTTTTGGCACCAATAGCTTATTAATTTATTTTTTAACTACTCTAGTATTTTTCGTTTTTATTTTACTAAAAAGACCAAAAGAACAAGAAGGGGTAAACGAAGAAAGAAGACTAGGTATTCACTTATTGTTAGCTGTACTTATGGTACAAATTGTGCCAATGTTTTTTAGCACCTTTTATATGTATGACTTTTTAACTAGTATTGCTCTTTCTATTGCAAGTTATGTATTTTACAAAATTTTTAGTAATTCCATTTTAATGATAAGAGAATTTGGAAACAAAAAGGTATTTTCTATAGAAGAAGTAATGGGAACTAGTTTACTTCTTACCATTAGTTTATGCGCTTTAGGAGATTTTACTATTTTTGGTTATAGTTTGCGTAATATTTTAAGTATTTTACTTGTCCTAATTTTAGGCTGGAAAAACGGTATGTTAGTGGGAGCAACGGGAGGAATTACCATTGGTGTAGTACTTGGTATTATTGGAAATGGAGAACCTATTATGGTAGCTTCTTATGCTATTTCTGGACTTATTGCAGGGGTATTTTATCGTTTAGGAAGAATTGGGGTTATAGCAGGTTTTATTTTAGGAAATATTATTCTAACTTATGTAGCAAATGGCAATACGGTACCTGTTATTTTAATCCAAGAAATTTTAATTGCTTCTTTAGGACTTTTAGCAGTACCAAAAAGATTTGAAATTAATATTGAAGACTTATATGGAAAACATAAATTACTTCCAGAAACTACAGAGAGAAGATTAACAGAAAATCAAGATACTATTTTCAAACTAAATAGTATGTCAGAAACCATTAGTGATTTGGCAAAAAGCTATGAAGAAGCAGCAAGCACAGTGTTAGAAGAAAAAGATATTCAGCAACAAGAAACTTCTAATGAAGAAATTTTTAAACAAGAACTAGAATTAAATCTAGAAGCATTGGAAAATAATTTAGTGTATGAACCAATTGCAGAAAATGAAGATGGTATTATAGATGAAATTTTCCACCATTTATTAAAAAATGAAATAATTACAGAAAAAGAATTAGTAGCTATTTTAGAACATCATAACCAATACATTATGGGACTAGAAGAAAAAAATGGACAGGCCATGGAAGATGTTTCTCAAATGATAAAAGCAATTAACTATTCTTATCGTATTAGCAAAGTAAACTTTATTTGGAAAAGAAAATTAGAAGAAAACAAAAAGAATGTATCTTCTCAACTAGAAGGTGTATCAGAAGCTATTTCACAAATGGTAGAAGAGATGAAACAAGAAGAAAAAGACCCATTTGCGATGCAAAAGCAAGAAATTTTAAATTTACTAAAACAAAAAGAAATTGAAAATATTGAGCAAATAAAAATAAAACAAAACTCTTCAGGCAGATATTTTGTAGAAGTATATACTTCTCTTTGTGATGATATAGAAGGAAAACAATGTGCTATTAAGAAAATTGCTAGAATTTTGGAAAAAGTATTACAAGATAAATTTAGTATACAAGGACAAGAATGTGGATTAAGAGAACAAAAAACATCTTGTAAATTTACTTATTATTCAGAAGATAAATACAAATTACAAGTAGGAGTAGCAACAACTA
Organism: uncultured Clostridium sp.; assembly: GCA_902492105.1. Classification (GTDB taxonomy): domain Bacteria; phylum Bacillota; class Clostridia; order TANB77; family CAG-508; genus CAG-273. The sequence goes on along the minus strand of CABUKD010000002.1, from coordinate 29,072 downwards.
CTAAAGTGGGCTCACCTGTTTCTGGAGATAGCCATGTAGAAACAAAGCTAGAAGATGGCAAATATTTATTAGCACTAAGTGATGGAATGGGATCAGGACCAGAAGCTATGAAAAGTAGCAAAATAGCATTAAAGATGCTAGAAAGACTATTAAAAGCAGGATTTGATAAAGAAGTATCCTTAAAACTAATCAACTCTACCTTAGTAGCAAATTCCAAAGAAGACATGTATGCTACACTAGACTTACAAATTCTAGACCTATATGCAGGTAATATGGAATTTATTAAAAATGGGGCATGTCCTACCTTTATTAAACGAAATAAAGAAGTACAATTACTAAAATCTGTAACACTTCCAACAGGCATTTTAGAGCAAAATGACTTAGTTGTTTATGACTATGATTTAGAAGATGGAGATATTATAGTAATGTGTACAGATGGCATTATAGATGCCAATCAAGAATACATTAACAAAGAATTATGGGTAAAATATTTGTTAGAAGACATACAAACTGATGATGCACAACAAATTGCAAACATGATTGTAAATGAAGCAGTAGACCATCAATTTGGAATGCAAAAAGACGACATGACCGTAATTGTAGCAAAAGTAAATAAGAAAAAGTCAGCCTAGCCTGACTTTTTTTGTATAAATTCATGAACATATTGTCCTATTTCTTCATTGATTAAACTTAATGTATGAATTAACTTTTCTAATATATCGACTCGTGGAAAACAAATTTCTTTATCTATTCTAACATATTGCCTTAAGCTAATATTCAGCAATAAAGCCATTTTTTCTTGTGTATAACCTAGTTGCTTTCTTTTCTCACTTATCATATATATTATCACCACTAAAATTATGTCATAGATTGTCATAATTTTGTATTGACACTAAATGTCATATTAATTATAATAAGGAAAAAATAGTAAAACTATTGCAAATAAAATAAAGTTATATTATACTAAAAATAGTAAAAAAGTAAAAGAAAAGAGGATAAAATTGAAAAACATTGAAACACTAAGAGAGAGAGAGAGAGAGAGAGTTAACATTTAAACCAACAACTAAAAAAATTTTAGTTTTATTTGTTGTACCAAAATTATATATTAAGAATAAAAACATAAAAGATGAGTTATGTAAAAAATACATAATTCATCTTCTTTTTTTTTTACATAGAAATAAAAGAATAGTATAATGAAATAAAAATGCTTTAATAACCTAATTGCTAAGATATATTTTCTTTTTTTCATAAGCTCGTCCCATAGGCTTGTGAATAACAACACACTTTCTTTAAAACGAATACAAAAATCAAAATATCTATTAAACAAATGGTCCTCAATTATGAAAAATGCGAAAATATATCTTAGCAATTTGAAATAGAAAAAACAAGAATAAAAATAGGCAGAAAAGGAAAAGATAAGTAAAAAATTATGGGAGGAACAACAGATGAAAGAAAAAAATGAGAAAGGTATCACTTTAATAGCACTAGTAGTAACTATAGTAGTATTACTCATATTAGCAGGAATAACCATCAATCTACTATTTAGCAATGGAGGCATTTTTGACATAGCAAATCAAGCAAAAATAGAACATGAAATAGGGGCATTGAAAGATAGAATCAATAATGTAATAGCAGATTGGAGTATAGGAAGAGCAGTAGATCCAACTGTAACAGTAGATGATTTATGGGACAAAATGGTAGATGCAGATATAATCGATAATCCAGATGAAGATGTAGCAGGACCAGAAAAAGATGGAGAAAATGATAGATACGAATTAACAACAAATGAAGGATATATTGTAGAAATTATTGTGAGTCCAGATGGAAATGTTAGTATAGGAGATGTGGTAAAAGGAGATAGTTTGCCACCAAAAATAGGAGAAATTACTTCAACTAGTGGAAGTAATAGTATTCATATAGAAGTAGAAATTACAAGATCAGAAGGAGAAGTAAGTTTAAGCTATTATTATAAAAAAGATGGAGAACCAGATAGTAGTTATGTAGCATCCAAAGAAGGAGTAAAAGACTTAACAGCAGATTTTACAGGCTTAGAACAACAAAAAGTGTATAATATAAAAGTAGTAGTAGAAGATGAAAACGGAACAGCTGAAAAAGTAATCAATGTAACAACAGGTGAATTAACAGGAGCAGTTAACCAAAAAGGAGAAACAGTATGGAGTAATGGAACAGCAACAATAGAATTAGAAACAACAGAAACAGGAGTAACTATTCAATATCAAGTAGGAGGAACAGAAGGACAATGGCTAGATTATAAAGGACCAATTACAGGACTAAATCATGGTCAAACTGTATATGCACTAATAACAGATGGAATCAATCAAAGTGGATATACTAGTATTGATATTTTAGACCAAATAAATCCACAAAATGCACAAATAGAATTAAGTGGAAATACTACGAATACAACAGGAAGTATCATAGCAACGGTAACGCATATAGATAATGAAACTGGAGTAGATATTGGAAATTGTAAATGGGAATATAACACAAATTCAAACCCAATAGGAACAGAAGCAAGTAATTATACAAATAGTTTTAGTAGTGATGGAGAAAAAATAACATTAAGTGCAAGTACAGTAGGAACCTATTATTTACATGTATTAACAGCAGATAAAGTAGGAAATAAATTAGAAAGTATATCACAAGGGGTAACAGTAACACAATTAGTAACGGGAATAACAGTAAGTCCAACAAGTTTAACTTTAGAAGAAGGACAAACACAGCAATTAACAGCAAGCATAACACCAGACAATGCAAGTAACAAAGCAGTAAGTTGGAGTAGTAATAATACAAATATAGCCACAGTAAGTAGTACAGGCTTAGTAACGGCCAAAACAGAAGGAACAGCAACAATAACAGTAAAAGCAAATGATGGAAGCAACATGCAAGCAACATGTACAGTAACTATAAAAAAACCACTCTTAGTAGAAAATACTTTAAAAGAAGGAAACTATGTGCAATATGTAGACGGAACAGGAGTAACTAGAAAATGTATTGTATTATATGGACCAGAAAATTCAAATTATTCAAGTTATGGAGTGCAAATTATTACAAAAGATACAGTTGAAGATGTAGAGTTGGGAAATGGAACAGGCAGTGATCAATATAAAGATGAAACTTATTTTAATACAGCAATGAATTCATATAATACCGCAATAATTTATATACTAAATAAAAAAGCAGAAACATACTTAAATACAACTTATGCAAATGATGTAAGGAGTGTCGGAAGTGTACCAAATAATAAAAATTCCCAAGCTACTGAATACCAATATATATCATTTTCACAAAAATATAGTGGTTCATTTTTAAAAGGAGATAATAACTACTTAACAGATCGCGAACAGATGACAAAATTAGGAATAGCAGCTTCCGATCAGAATTATTGGTTAGCTTCTCGTCATGTAACTTCACACAAGGAAGATGTTTATTTTGATATATACTATATGGGTACTACTGGTAATTTAACAAATGAAAATTTATGTTATATCTATGATACGGGAACTTTTAGCTCAAATAGCTTTACTCATGGGCTAAGACCTGTTTTTACACTAAAACCTGGAATCAAAGTAACAGGGGGAAGTGGAACATCAGATGATCCATACACATTGGGAATATAGTTAACAATATATTGGGAGAATATATTAAATTTTCATAAGTAATATAGGTTTTTAATCAGCATAAGGAACATAAAAAATTACTTGAAAAATAAAATGCATATTGGTATAATGGAGGTAGAAAAAAGAAAAGAGCGAAGGAGAAAAAACAAAAATGCTTGAAGGTATTGAAACAGTAAGAGAGAGAGAGAGAGAGAGTTAACTTTTAAACCAACAACTGAAGAATATTTAGTTTTATTTGTTGTACCAAAATTATATATAAAATATCAGAATTTAAAAGATGGGTTATGTAGGAAAAATACATAATTCATCTTCTTTTTTCTTTACATAGAAATAAAAGAATAGTATAATGAAATAAAAAATACAAACGAAAATTTATAAATCAACTAATCAAAAGAATAAAAAATAGAAAAATGCTAAAAATAACTAAAGCTTAGGGGGAACAAGAAATGAAAAAAATACAAGAAAAGGGAATTACACTAATTGCACTAGTAGTAACTATTGTAATTTTGCTAATTTTAGCAGGAATAACTATTCAAACTGCCATTGGAGATGGTGGAATTATAGACTTAGCAAAACAATCTAAAGAAGAGCAACTGATAGCAAGCTACAAAGATAGAATAGGAATTGTAGGAATCAATTGGTCATTAAAGAGGCAATTAGATGATACAGTAACAGTAGATGATCTATGGCAAGATATGCAAAATGCAGGAATTATAGAAAACAAAGATAAAGATGTAGAAAAAATGGATGATAATGGAAATTATATCATTACTGTACCAGAAGGATATAAATTTCACATTCATATCAATGAATATGATGATGTAGAGGTAGACTACATAGGAAAAGAAGATAATTTATTACCATATATTAAAGAAATAACAGTAATAAGCCAAACAACAAATAGCGTAGAATTACAAGTAAGTGTAAGTAGATTAAATGGAGGGACATTAAGCTATTATTATAAACAAAAAGATGAACCAAGCGAAAACTATCAACTAGTAAAAGGAGACACAACAGACTTAACAGTAAGTATAACAGGACTAACAGATAAAACAACATATGAAATAAAAGTGGAAGCAACCAACGAAAATGGAACAACAGAAAAAGTAACAGAAGTGCTAATAGGAGAATTAAAAGGAATTATTACTCAAAAAGGAGAAACACAATGGAATAATAGAACAGCAACTATCCATTTAGAAACACAAGTGCAAAATGTAAATATTTTATATCAAATAAATAATATAGAGGGAACATACCTTCCTTATGATGATACACAGGGAATAACAGGCTTGAAATATGGAGATGTGGTATATGCGGTATTAAGTGATGGAACAAATATAACAGAGTATACAAGTATAAATATTTTAGATAACCAAAAACCGCAACAAGCAAAAATAGAATTAAGTGGAACAAGTGTTACAACAACAGGAAGTATAACAGCTACAGTAACTCATACAGATAATGAAAGTGGAGTAGAACTTACAAAATGTAAATGGATATATAACATGAACCAAAATCCAATAGGAACAGAAGAAAGTAGTTATACCAATGCATTTAGCAATGATCAGCCAATTACATTAAATGCAAGTACGCCAGGAACTTACTATTTACATGTATTAACAGTAGACAAAGCAGGAAATAAAATAGAAAGCATATCACAAGGAATAAGCGTAACACAATTAGTAACAGGAATAACAGTAAGTCCAACTAGTGTGATATTAGAAGAAGGACAAACAAAACAATTAAGCGTAACAATAACACCAAATAATGCAAATAATAAATCAGTAACTTGGAGTAGTAACAATAATAATATTGCAACAGTAAGTAATACAGGCTTAGTAACAGCCAAAACAGAAGGAACAACAACAATAACAGTAAAAGCAAATGACGGAAGCAACATGCAAGCAACATGTAGTGTAACAGTAAATCCTGCGCTTCCAAGTATAAATGAAGTATTAAAGGAAGGAAAATATGTATATTATGAGGATGGAACAGGTCAAACAATAAAATGTGTAGTATTATATGGACCAGAAAATGCAAATTATTCAAGTTATGGAATACAAATAATTACAATGGAAACGTTAGGAGATGTAACTTTAGGAAGTAGTGATTTTAATACAGCAATGAATTCATATAATAATGCAATAACGATACTAAATAATGCAGGAACTAAATATATAAATACAACTTATGCAGATAAGGTAAGAAGTGTAGGAAGTGTTCCAAATGATCCAAATTATGATGGAGCCGGAATGTTTACAAGTAGTGAAAGTTTTATGAAAAATTATAACGGAAAGTTTAAAAATGCAGATAATAAACATCAAATAGATTGGAATCAAATGAGAGCACTAGGAATATATGGTATAGGTGATACTTACTGGGTAGCATCGCGTACTATAGATGCAAGCTCATATGGTTGCTATTTTGGTATAATATATGCAAGCGGTAGTGGCAGTATAAGCAATGCTAGCGACTTGTGCACTGTGAAAGCAGGTGGTATTAGTTCAATTAGTGCTACTTATGGCATTCGTCCAATATTTACACTAAAAACTGGAATCAAAGTAACAGGGGGAAGTGGAACATCAGATGATCCATACACATTAGGTACCTAGTACAAAATCTCATAAAACTTAATTAAATACCTTGTAATTATGTACACAAATATGATATAGTATAGCTATAAAATAGGCTATACTATATTTATTTATATAATAAAGTAAATTTTATAGATACCAATTGGAGGTAAAACATATGGCAAATAAAGGTCGTAGATACGAAGGCGGAACACCAAAGCTAAATGTTAAAAAAGTAATTGCAGTGATTATTGCTCTTGCAGTTATTATTATGGTAGTAATAGGAATTACCAAACTTGCACAAGGTGGAGGAAAAGTACAAGAAAGAACCGTTGCCAATAGCTACTATGCAGTATATACAGGAGGCAAATGGGGAGTTATTAATTCCAAAGGAGAAACTGTTATAGACCCAACTTATGAGGAAACTATTATTATTCCAGACCACAGTAAAGACGTATTTTTGTGCACTTATGACGTAAACTATGCGGATGGAACTTACAAAACAAGAGTAATTAATAAAAAAGCAGAAGAAATTATTACAGGTTATGACACCATACAAGCTTTAGAAAATTATGATGAAAGTAACAATTTATGGTATGAAGATGATGTATTAGTAGTTTCTAAAGAAGGAAAATATGGCTTAGTGGACTTTAATGGAAAAGAACTTCTACCATGTGAATATGACAAAATTGAAACTTTGAAGGGCGTACAAAATAGTATTTTAACGAAAAAAGGAGACCTATATGGATTAGTAGATAATATTGGAGCTTTTATAGCAGAAACTAATTATAAATCTATTAAACCTATTTCTGATAAAAACGAAAATGGATACATTGTAGTAGATTCAAAAGACAAAGCCGGAGTTATTAATTATGACAAAACAATTGCAATAAAACCACAATACCAAGATATTAAGCAACTTTATGGTGATGGCAAATATGTGGTAAAAGAAGATGGTAAATGGCAAATTGTGGACACTGAAGGCAATGTATATTTAAAAGATAAATTCGACAAAGTACTTTCTATTAATGGAAACAATGTTATTGTTCAAAAAGATAAAAAATGTGGAGTAATGACTTTGGAGGGAGAAACTAGAATTGGATTAAAGTATGAAGATATGAGTTATACCTTCAATGATAACTACATTTTTAAAAAGGACAAGAAATATGGCGTTATGAATTTAGCAGGAGAAACTGTTTTAAAACCAGAATATGAAAGCTTAATTTATAGGAAAGACGCAGGATTTTTAGAAGGTAGTAAAAAAGATGCTATTAATACAGACTTTATCGGAAATGATTTTCAAGTAAAAGTATCTGGTATTTTATCAGAGATAAACACAGAAAGTGGCTATATGAAAATTAGAGTAGATGGAGAATACAAATACTATAATTTCCGCTTTGAAGAAAAAACAAATAGGGAATTATTAACTGGTAATACTCTCTTCTTAGACAAAAAAGATGGAAAATATGGTTATGTGAATAAAGATGGCATAGTAGTAGTGGATTATATTTATGATGATGCTACAGAACAAAATGTATTTGGTTATAGTAGTGTAAAGCAAAATGGAATGTGGGGATGCATTGATTCTACAGGAAAAGTAGTAATTGCACCTGCTTACCAATTAGTAAATAATTCTATGATTGAATTTATTGGAAAATGGCATAGAGGAGAAGATTTAAATTTAGATTATTATACAGACCAATAAAATTAGTAAGAATATAGTGTGCGTGGCTTAAATGATCACTAAAAACAATCAAAATAGAGAAAAACATCATAAAAAAGAAGGGAAAACAATGGAACTAAAGACAAAATATCAATATACTTATTTTCTCTATCCATTTGTGATAGAGCAGAAAAACTATCAAAGTTATTTATACCAACTGTTAAGAAAAAAACAGTGTACTTTAAAATGGTTTGATAGAAACAAAGATATTGAAATAGACTCTTACTTTTTGCCAGAAATAAAAGAAAAAATATTCTGGTCATTAGATCTTAGTAAAGAAGCAATTAGAGACTATGAAAAATTAGATTTAAAAATGAAATCTACTCTTTTAGCTCAAAAAGCATGTAATATTTTTGATTATGCCTTGGAAAAAGATATTCCAGGTAAGGTAGGAGAAAAAAATGGTATCTTTTTTGACATTACTAAAGTAGAAATTGTATGTTTTCGTACAGGAATTTGTTTTTTATTAATGAAAACAGCTTTAAATGCAAATTCTAATTTCGAAGATGTTTTAAATTTTAATTATAAATTTAGAGACATTCAGTCTAAAACAGGACATTCTAAAGAATATGACATGATTAAAATACAAACGAATAAACTAAATAACATGCAAAATTTTTCGGAGTTTTTAAAAGCAATAGTAGGTCCTAACATTTTAGCCAATAAGATGAATATTGATACAAATCGATTTTTTACTTATAGTTATACTTGTTTAGATGCGGCAAGTTGGAACGAACATACAGATCTTACCATGTTAGAAAAAGAGTTTATGAAATATTGTTATATTAGGCCAGCAGGAGAACAAATAAATGATAGTATTTCACAAAAAGAAAATTGCTACCAAGAAAAATATATATATTATGGATTTTCTGCTAATAGTACGGTCCTTTTAACTACAGAAAATAATGTAAATAATTATACAAAACTATTATTTCAATATGAGAATGAGCAATTATATCATGCTTTATATCGCCTTTATCAAAAATTATATTTAAAAAAATTAAATTATGAATTTGTACAATCTAAAAAGTTTGAAAATATCAAGGAAGAATTTCTAAGTTTTGCAAAAAGAGATTGGATTTACGAGGCAACTACAGATCCAAAAGGAATGATTTTAGAAAAGTATTATCGCAAAGAGCAGAATTTGGAAGATACTTTTCTAAAACTAAAAAGTGAATATGACTTGCTATATAAAGAATATGAAATAAAGAAAACAAATAAAAGCAATAAATGGATTATAGCTATTATTGCTATTATGCTTGTTATAAATATTATTAATTTAGTTTTTATTTTTGGAAATCATTAGCCAAAAATAGAGCTCAATGCCAAAAAAACTATGTCCATAATAAAAAAATAAACAATGTAATAAATATAAAAAAGGATAAGCAGAATAGGGAAAGTTAGAATAAACCCATAGAAAGAGAGCAAAATGAAAATTCAAACTGGAATAGATATCATAGAAGTAAAAAGAATAGAAGAAGCTATAGAAAAGCAAGGAAAACGTTTTTTACAAACTGTATATACGCCAAAAGAAATAGAATATTGTGAAAAAACCAACAAAATGAAATATCAACATTATGCTGCAAGATTTGCTGCAAAAGAAGCTATTTATAAAGCCATTTCTTTTGCTATTTCAGAAAAAGAAGACAATATTTTAACAAAAATTGAAATCTTAAAAGAAGAAAATGGAAAGCCAATTGTTAATATAAAAGAATTGGGAATACAAAATATAGAAACTATGGATTTAAGTATTTCTCATTTACAAGATTATGCAGTAGCTTCTTTTACCATTTTATTTAAATAAAGAAAGGTAGAAAAATGGAGTTATTTGATTCTCATGCTCATTATAATGATGAAAAATTTGAACAAGATAGAGAAGAAATTTTAAGAAAAGTATATGGAAGTGGAGTAACAAAGCTTGTATGTGCAGGATATCATCTTTCATCTTCTAAAAAAGCAGTAGAAATTGCACGAAAGCACGATTTCATATATGCTACTGTTGGAATTTCTCCAAATGATATTCCACAAGTAAGTAAATTACAAAATACAGAAGAGAGACAAAACATAGAAAATAAAGAGGTAAGTTTTTATGCAATACCAGATAATACTAGAATAGAAGGATTAGAACAAGGGCAAATACGAAAAAATGATAATTTTGAAAAAGAATTAGCAGAACAGCTAAAAGAAATTGAAATTTTAGCAAACTTGCCTAAAGTGGTTGCTATAGGAGAAATAGGATTAGATTATCATTGGAATCAAGAAAACAAAGAAGAGCAAAAAGAAGCATTTATAAAACAAATAGAACTTGCCAATAAACTGAATTTACCAATTGTTATTCATACTAGAGAAGCTATTTTTGATACATTAGCCATTTTAAAACAAGAAATTTGTCCTAACAAAAAAGGAGTTTTTCATTGTTGTCCACTTAATTTAGATTTAATAAAAGAAGGGTTAAAATTAGGATTTTATATATCTTTTGCAGGACCAATTACCTTTAAAAACTCTAAAAATGCAGAAGAAGCAATAAAAGTAGTTCCGTTGGATAAAATTTTAATCGAAACAGATAGCCCATATTTAGCACCAGAACCATTACGTGGTACTAGAAATGATTCTAGCAATGTCATCTATATGGCAGAAAAAATAGCAAAAGTGAAACAAATATCCACAGAAGAAGTAGCAAAAGCTACTTATGAAAATGCAAAGCATATCTTCCAAATTTGGTAGGAAATATGCTTTGCGTTTTTTCGTATACTAAGATTAATGTTGTTTGAATTAATAATTATAATAAAAATATATTTTTTGAGATCTATTATTTTATTTTAAATTTCTTAATGCTGCAATTCTATCTTCTGTAGCAGGATGTGTAGACCAAATATTGGTAGCCTTTTTCTTACTATTATGTCCTCTTTTAAAAGGATTGGCAAAATACATATGTGCAGTAGATTTATTAGCCGTTTTTAATTGATTAGAGTCGCCATCTATTTTTTCTAGTGCAGAAATTAATCCATCAGGATTTCTGGTAAATTCTATAGCAGTAGCATCTGCCAAATATTCTCTTTTTCTAGAAATGGCAAGTTTCATTAATTGACCAAAGATAGGTGCTAAAATAACAGCAATTAAACCAAGAAGCATTAAAATAGCATTTCCTTTTCCACTGTCATTATCTCGGTCATGTCCCCAGAACAACATTCTAGAAACAAAATCAGAAAGCATTACTACTAAACCTACCATAACAGTAACAATAGCAGATAAACGAATATCATAATTTTTTACATGGGCAAGTTCATGAGCTACTACACCTTCTAATTCATAATAATCTAGTTTTTCTAAAAGACCAGAAGTAACACAAATAACAGCATTTTCTGGATTTCTACCTGTAGCAAAAGCATTAGGCTGAGGGTCATCTACTACATATAATCTAGGTCTTGCTTGCAAACCAGAAGATACCATTAGTCCATCTAAAATATTCACTAATTGCAAATTCTCCTCCGGAGTTGCAGGACGAGCTTTATTTAAAGATAGAATAATTTTATCGCTATAATAATAAGAGCTCCAAGCAGATAAAATAGAAACAAGTAGTGCAATGACAATAGAAAATGCTCCTAAGTCAAATGCCATACAAACGTAATATACAATTAAGGTAATAACTAAAATAAAAATACCTACAATTAGTGCGGTTTTTAATTTGTTTTTTCTAATATCGTCATACATGTTATTGAATCATCCTTTTCTTAATATAGATAAAAATGCTTTTGTTATTTTATTCCTCTAACAAAAGCATATTTTTCGATTATTTATTAAAATCAACCTTTACATTTTTTCTAGCTTCATCATTGTCAGCTTCAAATAAAGTTTCAGCTGTAAAATGGAACATAGATGCAATAAAGTTAGATGGGAACAATTCCAATTTAGTATTGTATCTAGTAACTGTATCATTATAGAATTGTCTAGAATAAGAAATTTTATTTTCTGTATTTCTTAATTCTTCTTGTAATTCAGAAAAGTTTTGGCTCGCTTTTAAATCAGGATAATTTTCTGATAATGCCATAATAGATTTTAAAGCTTCTGATAATTGGTTATCTAATAAAGCTTTTTGTCCTACTGTTTCAGCTTGCGCCCAAGAAGAACGAAGTTCTGTTACTTTTGTCAAAGTTTCTTGTTCATGAGTCATATAACCTTTTACAGTATCTACTAAATTAGGAATTAAATCAAATCTTCTTTGTAATTGTACATCAATTTGGCTCCACGCATTTTTTACTCTTAATCTTAATGTTACTAAACTATTGTAAATAGCAATAACAGCAATAATAAGAATTACTACAATGGCTAAAATAATCCATAACCACCACATAAAAATTTCACTCCTTTTCATTAATTTACTCCAATCATAACATAATTATACCTAGAATACAATGGAAATGAAAAAAATTTAAAAAATTGTTCTATTTTTGTACAAGCTTACATATAATATAGTAAATAGAAGAGTTTGCAAAAATAAAGTTTCAGCATAATTTTATAAAACAAAGTTGTACCAACTGTTTTCCAAAACAGACCAAAATTTGACATTCATTATCAAAAATGGTATAATATAGATGTTGCTTTTAAAGGAGGGAACAAATTTAGTATGAAAAATGATGATAAAGCATCAATCTCGCTGAAAAAAATTATTTGCATTAGTATATTATTTATTTTCATCATGGCAGTGGCAGTAACTGCTGGTAATGTAAAATTAAACAATGTAAAAATTAGTCTTGCAAGTGGATATGAAATGAATGTATTAACTAGCAAGAAAACTGTAGCAGAGATTCTTGACGAAAATCATATTATATTACTAGAAGATGAAAAGGTAGTTCCAGATTTAGATTCAGAACTATCTGATAATAACACAATTAAAATTACCAAAAAAACAGAAGAAGAAATTGAAACACCAGAAGTGGTAGAAACCTCTACTAATGTTACAGCAGAAGAAATTCTAGATAGTTATGGCACTATTATTGAAAAAATAGAGGTAGAAAAAGTAAAAATACCATATGAAACTATTACTAAAAATGTAGCAAAAGGTTCTGGTAAAAAACAAGATAAAATTGTACAATATGGTGTAGATGGATTAAAAGAAGTTACTTATAAAGTAAAATATCAAAACGAAAAAGAAATTGAGAAAAAAGAAATCTCATCTAAAATTATTCGTAAACCAGTAGACAAAATTGTCGAAGTTAGAAATAAGCAACAAATTACATCAAGAAGTGGAACAAAAGTTAGATATGCAGGAAAATGGAGCTATTCAGATTCTGAATTAGACCTTTTATGTGCTATTACTGCACAAGAATGTGGTTCAAGTTATAATGGTGCATTAGCAGTTATTACTACTGCATGTAACAGAGCCGAAAGTAGGAAATGGAGATATAACGGAACAGACCCATTAAGTCAATATAAAGCAAAAAATCAATTCTGTTATACAATTGATAACCATTGGAGAAAAAGATTAAATGGAAATTATCCATCCTATGTAAAACAAGCAGTTATTGATGCTTTAAACGGAAAAAGAAATCACAATTACTTATCATTTAGAGCAGCAGGTTGTGCAAGCGGTGTAAATATCGGCGGTAATGTATATTTCAACCCAATGTAATAAAATGTAAAAAAGAAACGTCCTCAATCAGCCATTGGGGACGTTCCTTTTTGGTCGATTTTCGACCACTAGGGACGTTCCTTAATGGCTGAAATTCAACCAAAAAAGAACGTCCCTAGTGGCTGAAAATTTACCAAAAGGGACACTCCTTGCTTGAAAAAATCAACATAATGTGTTATGATAGAATACGAAAATAAAAAAATAGGAGAATAAAAATGAAATTAATTTCATGGAATGTAAATGGATTAAGAGCAGCTATGCAAAAAGGATTTAGTGATTTTTTTAAACAAGCGGATGCTGACATCTTTTGTATTCAAGAAACAAAAATGCAAGAAGACCAAATCGATATATCTATACAAAATCTGTTTCAAAACTATCATTCTTATTGGAATAGTGCTATCAGAAAAGGATATTCTGGAACAGCAGTATTTACAAAACAAAAACCATTAAATGTTACCTATGGAATTGGCAAAGAAGAGCATGACCAAGAAGGAAGAATTATCACTCTAGAATTTGAAACTTTTTACTTAGTAAATTGTTATACACCAAACTCTAAAAGAGAACTAGAACGTTTATCCTATCGCATGATATGGGAAGACGAAATTAGACAATATTTAAAACAATTAGATACCGTAAAACCAGTTATTTATTGTGGTGATTTTAATGTGGCCCATGAAGAAATTGACTTAAAAAATCCAAAAACAAATCATCATAGTGCAGGCTTTACAGACGAAGAAAGAGAAAAAATGACACAATTATTATCAGAAGGATTTACAGACTCCTTCCGTTATCTATATCCAAATCAAGAAAATGCCTATACTTGGTGGTCCTATATGTTTCATGCAAGAGAAAAAAATGTAGGTTGGAGAATTGACTACTTTATTGTATCAAAATCAATAGAAAAAAATATAAGAGCAAGTATTATCTATTCGAATATTCTGGGAAGTGACCATTGCCCTATTGGATTAGAAATCGACCATTAGGGACGTTCCTTTTTGGTTGAAAATCAGCCACTGGGGACAGTCCTCTTCAGTTGAAAATGATTTAACAATACTGCTTCTTCTGTTTGAAAGTTAGCAAATCATGATGTTTCTTATGACTATAAGTTAGCCCGACAAGGAGTGTCCCTTCTGGCTGAAAATCAGCCAACAAGGAACGTCCCTAATGGCTGAAGAAAGGAAAAATATGGAGGAAAAGAAAAAAGGTTTTACAAAATGGATTTATTATTTTTTACTAGGTGTAGCCATTATAACAGTTTATAAGTTGTTAGATAATTTTTCTCAAATTACAAGTTGGATTCATAACTTGCTAGATATTTTAATGCCATTTATTATTGGTTTACTAATAGCATATTTATTTTATCTTCCTTGCAAAAAAATAGAAAGTATCTATCGAAAAGTAAAAAAGCCAAAATGGATTTCAAAAAAAGCAAGGATACTATCTATTATTACAGTGTATATTATTGCTATTTTGTTATTAATTTTGGCTCTTAATTTTGTGATTCCTACTATTAGTAGAAGTATTGTGGATTTTGTAAATAATTTTGGGAACTATTATAATAATACTATGGCAACCATTCAGGAATTACCAGAAGATTCCTTTTGGAAAAGTGATGTGATTTTAAATTTAGTTCAGAATATTAGTGAAATTGATTTAAAACAATTTTTTAACTTAGAAAGATTAGCACAATATGCAAAAGGAGCTATTAATGTAGTTAATAGCATTTTTGATATTTTTGTGTCTTTCATTGTTTCGGTTTATTTGTTAGCAGAAAGAAAAAGAATTTTGAATTTTTTGAAAAGGCTTTCTAGTGCTTTATTTAACAAAGATACTTACCAATTAGTAGGCAGGTATTTTAATAAATCAAATGAAGTATTTTTTAAATTTGTGGCAGGGCAAGTATTAGATGCAATAGTAGTAGGAATTTTAACATCTGTTGCGATGTCAATTCTTGGTGTAAAATATGCAGTATTATTAGGCTTTATGATAGGATTATTTAACCTTATTCCTTATTTTGGAGCAATTATTGCTGTCATTGTTGCAATTATTATTACTTTATTTACAGGAGGACTAGGTCAGGCAGTTCTTATGGCCATTATAGTTATTATTCTGCAACAAATTGATGCCAATATTATTAACCCTAAAATTATTGGAAACTCTTTATCTATCAGTCCTTTATTGGTTATTTTTGCAGTGACAGTAGGAGGAGCCTATTTTGGAGTATTGGGCATGTTCTTAGCAGTACCAATTTTTACGGTTATTAAATTATTAATAGAAGAATATATAGATTATCAAAATGAGCATAAGCAAGCACTAAAATAATGTTAATGTCAATGGGGACTGTCAATGGGGACGGAGAATTTTGACAACTTTTAAATCGAAAAGTTGTCAAAATTCTCCGTCCCCATTGACACTATTTAATAAAATCTTAATAATTTAACTTCTTTTTTCTTAATAAATTCATGTTATACTATACATGTAGCATAAATAGACGAATTATGGTATAATAACTAAAAATGATACTTCAAGGAAGGAAAATAAAGAGATGTATAATATTTTAGTAGTAGATGATGATAAGGAAATTGTAAATGCAATAGAAATTTATTTAAGCAAAGAAGGTTATAATATTTTAAAAGCCTATAATGGAATGGAAGCTCTAAAAATTATGAAAGAAAGAGATGATATTCACCTAGTTATTTTAGATATCATGATGCCAAAATTGGACGGAATTAGTACAGCCAATTTAATTCGTAAAGACAAAAAAGTTCCTATTATTATGCTTTCTGCAAAATCAGAAGATTATGACAAAATTGCAGGATTAAATAATGGAGCAGACGACTATGTTACCAAACCTTTTAATCCATTAGAATTAATTGCAAGGGTAAATTCTCAAATACGAAGATATACAACCTTAGGTTCTATAGCAGATAAGGTACAAGAAGGCGAAAATATTTATCGTTCTGGGGATTTAATTATTAATGATAATACCAAACAAGTAGAAGTTGAAGGAAAAGAAGTAAAACTTACTCCAACAGAATATAACATCC
The DNA here is from genome assembly GCA_902492105.1 of uncultured Clostridium sp. Taxonomy (GTDB): domain Bacteria; phylum Bacillota; class Clostridia; order TANB77; family CAG-508; genus CAG-273. Next base: position 12,459 of record CABUKD010000002.1, on the reverse strand, counting down.
TAAAATTTTTAACGAAAAATAAAGGGATTGTTTATTCTATTGAACAGATTTACGAAAATGTATGGGAAGAAGAATGCTATGGAGCAGAAAATATTATAGCTGTACATATAAGGCATATTAGAGAAAAAATAGAGATTAATCCAAAGGAGCCTAAATATTTAAAGGTAATTTGGGGAATTGGCTATAAAATTGAAAATTTAGATTAAAATACAGTAAAGAACAATAAAAAAGCCATTGTCATCAAGAAAAAATTAATAACAGAAGCAAAAATACAAATGAAAAGATAGGTAAATGGACAGATAAAATAGATAAATCAAATAAATATCAGAATGAAAAGTACAAAAAATAATAGAATGAAAGGAGAAAATAAAAATGAAATTATGTTGGGCAAGAATTGCTAAAAATATTTCCTATTTTTTAGTACCTATATTTTTATTTTTATTAATTACTTCTGTTGCAGGAATTCTACTTATAGATTCTAATATAGGAATAAAAAATACGACAAACTATTATGAAACTACTTTATTTTCTAACAATTACTTTATGGATGCTTATCATACTTATTCTATTGTAACTAGTGATGAAGTTGCCAGTGAAGAACTATATTATGACTATTATATAAGCAGTGATGTTCAACAAAATGTAGATATCAATGGAAAACAAGGATTTATTTACTATGAGTCAACATCCACGCCAAACTTTCGTTATTTGGTGATTGACGAAGAACATGGTATAGCCAGAACAAATGTAAACCATACTATGAAAACAGATACCATAGAAGAAATTAAACAAGAGTTAGGCAAAAACAGTATTTATTGGAATTATGAAAATGGAAAGATTAATACAAGTATTCCTAACTTGAGTATGGAAAATATTCGATATGATTCTACTTTTGAATCTATGATGAAAAAATCTTCTTATCTAGATACTTATACATCCTTGGTAGATGGTATGCCATATAATGATGAATACGCTATGGCAAAATTAGGCTATGACTTAGCCATGAAAGCAAATGATATGGCACCAGTATTAATTCCTATTAGCATTGTTGTATTAATTGTATTAGCATTAGTTATTTTTCATGGAATAGGAAAAACTGCTAAACAAGAAGGAATTTATCTAAACTGGTTTGATAAATGGAAATTAGAAATTGTAATATTAATTGGAGTTAGCATATTTTTAATAGGAGTTGCTTTTTTTGCAAGTATTGACTCTAATATTCGTTCCATTATTCTAACAGGAGTAACAGTTGGAATTTGCTTTATGTATTTAAGCTGTATTCTAATGTTAGAAACAATAGTAAAACGAATTAAGACTCACACAGTATGGAAATCCACAATTCTTTATGCTATCGGACATTATATTAAATTACTAATTGTAAATCGAAAAATTACTACAAAATTAGTATTAGCTTATGGAGGTTTTTGCTTAATAGGAGTCATTGCTACAGCAGGTTTATTTAATTCCTATTCTTCAGCTTCTTCCTTATTTTGGTTTGTTTTATTAGCTACCATAGGAATATTAACTTTTTGCTACTTATTTAAAAAATTAAAAGAATTTGAAAACATTCAAAATGCTTTAAAAAATATCTATGAAGGAAATACTAACATCAAGCTAAATTCAAATGAAATGAAAGGAGTTCTAAAACGACTAGCTATTTATGTAGAAGACATAGCAGGAGGACTTTCTAATGCAGTAGAACAAAGTTTAAAAAGTGAAAGACTCAAAACAGAACTTATTACAAATGTATCACATGATATTAAAACACCACTTACTTCCATTATTAACTATGTGGATTTACTAAAAAAAGAGAAAATGCCAAATGAAAAAGCAACCGAATATTTAATGATTTTGGAGAATAAATCACAAAGACTAAAAAGACTAACTGAAGACTTAGTAGAAGCATCTAAAGCATCTTCTGGAAACATTAAATTACAAATGGAAAAAATTAATGTAATAGAATTAGTAAAACAAGTTTCTGGCGAATTCGAAGATCGCTTCCATACAAGAGGATTAGAAGAGATTATGACATTACCAGAAGAACCTATTTTTATTATGGCAGATGGAAGGTATATATACCGCGTATTAGAAAATGTATATTCTAATTGTGCCAAATATGCCTTAGAAAATTCAAGAGTTTATTTAGATGTGGTTTCTACAGAAAAAAGTGTAGTCATTCAAATGAAAAATATTTCACAAGAAAAATTAAATATTACAGCAGATGAGTTAATGCAAAGATTTGTAAGAGGAGAGGCCTCTAGAAATACAGAAGGAAGCGGTCTTCGGACTTTCTATTGCATCTAGCTTAACAGAACTTCAAAAGGGTAAATTTCATATTTATTTAGATGGAGATTTATTTAAGGTAACAATAGGGTTTGAGAAAATAAATTAAAATGATATAGTAACTTCAAAATAAAAATTTTGGAGTTACTATATTTTATATAGAGAATAATCTACAATCAATTTTTGTCGAATTTTAGCATACGAAATATATTGATTTTCTACTAGAGATATGTTTTAATAAAATAAAGAGGTGATAAATCATGAAAATTAGTAAACAACTAGAAAAAAGAATTGATAAGGAACTAGCAGAATATGAAAAAGGTGAAAAAGAACATAAAGTAGAGTTCTATAATGAAGAACAAGCGATAAAGTATATGTTTGGAGAAAGTTATATTAATCGAACCATATAATATTTTATACAGTTCAAGAGCAAAAAGTAAAAGTTATTTCTATCTTTCATACAAAACAAAATTTTAACTCTAATTTTAATCCATAATATAAGTAATATTATAAAAGATGGTATATTAAAATGAATTTTTTCTTGAATTCTAGAATTGACTAAAATAAAAATCTAGCATATAATCAAATGCAAAAGGAGGAATTTTTATGTTTAGTCAATTTTTTGAAAAATATCAAAAATGGTCATTAATTGTATCAGCTTTAATGTTTTTATTAGCAATTTTTCTTATTTTTAGACCGTTAGAATCTCTTAGCACTTTCATTATATTATTTGCCATTATTATTTTAGTAAATGGAATTATTAAACTAATTCAATATTTTAGAACAGATGCACAAATGCGAATGATGAATTTTGGATTAGCAGAAGGAATTTTAAGCATATTAGCAGCACTTATTATTATGATTAGTAGTAATGCTTTAATAGCATTTCTTCCTATTATGTTTTCTATATGGATTATCATTCAAAGTATTATTACTATTCAATTAGCAATGGGACTAAAATTTGCAAATGTGAAAGGCTGGTGGATAATGCTTATTTTATCCATTGTTACATTATTGCTAGGAATTTTAGTTATGTTTAATCCATTTGCATCTATGGCTGTAACAACTACTACAGTTGGAATTATTTTAGCCGTCACACAAGCAATTAATTTAGTAGAAGGTATTGTAACAATTATAAAAATGAAAAAATAAGAAAATTTTGGAAAAAACATTGACAAGCAAGTAGCCGTAATGTTATACTAAAATAGATATGTTTTAAGCAAAATATATTAATCTCCAGTTTGTAGATAAGGTGGTTAATATTCAAGTGTTAAATAATAAAAATAAAGCTTTATAATAATAAAATAAAAAAAGACAAGTTGGTAAAAAAGTAAGGTTACCAACCGTCTTTTTATTGTCGTCTTTTATTACGTTATGTTAATTAAATAAAAAGAAGAATTGTTCTAAAATGACTTACGGAAAGAAGTATTGGAAGAGCAGCTAATATGAAATTTTGTAAACTCATTATAGAAACAAGAAGGGCTTTTTATTTAATATCCATATATTTTATTTCTGCTTAATATTTTTTAGGGGTGATTTTTTTGGCAAAGTTAAAAGAAATCAAACACGAGAAATGTTCTCGTAAAACTTTTGCAAAAATCGGCGATGCAATCGAAATGCCAAACTTAATTCAGGTTCAGAAAGATTCCTATAATTGGTTTGTAGAAGAAGGATTAGGTGAAGTCCTAAGAGATATCTCACCAATTATTGACTATTCTGGCAATCTAGTGCTTGAATTTCTAGACTATTACATGGAAGAAAAAACAAAATACACTTTAGAAGAAGCCAAAGAGCGTGATGCTACATATGCAACAAGACTACATGTTAGAGTAAGATTAATTAATCGTGAAACAGGGGAAATTAAAGAACAAGAAATTTATCTTGGTGATTTTCCGCTTATGACTGATAGTGGTACATTTGTTATTAACGGTGCAGAAAGAGTTGTAGTAAGCCAGTTAGTACGTTCACCAGGATGCTATTATGCAGAAGATTTTGATAGCAAAACAGGTAGAAAAATTTATACTTCTACTGTTATGCCTATTCGTGGTGCTTGGATTGAATATGAAACAGACGGAAATGATGTTTTTTATGCAAGAGTAGACAGAACTAGAAAAATCCCAGTAACTACTTTATTAAGAGCAATTGGAATCACTACAGATGAAGAAATGATCCAATTATTCGGAGAAGAAAATAAGTTAGTAACAACATTGCAAAAAGATCCAATTAAAACACAAGAGGAAGCTTTAGTAGAAATTTATAAAAAATTGAGACCAGGTGAACTTCCAACTACAGATGCAGCAAGAAACTTATTTAATGGTTTATTCTTTGATCCTAGAAGATATGACCTAGCAAAAGTAGGTAGATTTAAATTTAACCAAAAATTAAGTTTAGCTACCAGAATTACAGGAAGAATCGCTTATAGTAATATTATAGATCCAGAAACAGGAGAAGTATTAGCAGAAAAAGATACTGCCATTTCAGAAGAAGTAGCAATTGCGATTCAAAACAGTGGAATTAATGTAGTAGATGTAAAAGTAGATGATAAGCCTGTTAGAGTCATTGGTAATGGTATGGTTAATATCCATAGCGTTCTACCAAATGTAGATTTAAGTGACTTACATATTAAAGAAATGGTAAACTATATTGTTTTAAAATCTATTATTGATAACACAGAAGAAAAAGATTTACATGATGCTATTAAAGCAAGAATAGATGAATTAAATCCAAAACATATTACAAACGAAGATATCGTTGCATCTATTAGTTATTTATTAAACTTAGAACATGGTTTAGGAAATGTAGACGATATTGACCACTTAGGAAATAGACGTATTCGTTGTGTAGGTGAACTTTTACAAAATCAATTTAGAATTGGTTTAACAAGATTAGAAAGAGTAGTACGTGAAAGAATGACAATTCAAGACTTAGATGTTATTACTCCACAAACTTTAATTAATACAAAACCAATTACATCTTCTATTAGAGAGTTCTTTGGAAGTTCTCAATTATCACAATTTATGGATCAAACCAATCCACTTTCTGAGTTAACACATAAAAGAAGAATTTCTGCTCTAGGACCTGGTGGATTGTCACGTGAAAGAGCAGGATTCGAAGTACGTGATATTCACTATACCCATTATGGTAGATTATGCCCAGTAGAATCTCCAGAAGGACCAAACATTGGACTTATTTCAGCACTTTCTTCTTTTGCTATTATTAATGAATATGGTTTTGTAGAAACACCATATAGAAAAGTAGTGGATGGTGTAGTAACAGACGAAATCCATTACATGCCAGCAGATGAAGAAGACAAATACATTATTGCACAAGCATCTGAGCCAACAGATGAAAATGGCAGATTTATTAATGACAGAATTAGAGTAAGACATAGAGAAGAAATTACAGTAGAAGATAGAGAAAAAGTCAACTATGTAGATGTATCACCAAAACAATTAGTATCAGTTGCAGCTGCGATGATTCCATTCTTAGAGCATGATGACGTAAAACGTTCTTTAATGGGATCTAACATGCAACGTCAAGCAGTACCATTACTAATGCCAGAAGCACCTATTGTAGGAACAGGTATGGAATATAGAGCAGCAAGAGATTCCGAAACTACAGTAGTAGCAAAAAATGATGGTATTATTGAAAAAGTAACTGCAGATGAAATTAAAATTAGAAACAAAAAAGATGAAATAGATACCTACCACCTAAGAAAATTCAAAAGAACCAATGGTGGAACTTGTATTAATCAAAGACCTGTTGTTTCTGTAGGAGAAAAAGTAAAAGCAGGAGATTTAATTGCAGATGGACCAGCTACCAAAAATGGAGAAATGGCTCTAGGAAGAAACGTTTTAATTGCGTTTACTACATGGGAAGGTTATAACTACGAAGATGCTGTTTTAATTAGTGAAAGACTAGTAAAAGAAGATGTATATACTTCTATCCATATAGAAGAATATGATTGTGAATGTCGTGATACAAAACTTGGACCAGAAGAAATTACAAGAGATATTCCAAATGTTGGTGATGATAGCTTAAAAGACTTAGATGAAAACGGAATTATTAGAATTGGTGCAGAAGTTAGACCAGGAGATATTTTAGTTGGTAAGGTTACTCCAAAAGGAGAAACAGAACTAACAGCAGAAGAAAGATTACTTCGTGCTATCTTTGGAGAAAAAGCAAGAGAAGTTAGAGATACTTCACTTCGTGTACCACATGGAGAAGCGGGAACTATTGTAGATGTTAAAATCTTTACAAGAGATAATTCAGACGAACTAGCACCAGGAGTAAACCAAGTAATTCGTTGCTATATTGCAACAAAGAGAAAAATTTCTGTTGGAGATAAAATGGCTGGACGTCATGGTAACAAGGGTGTTATCTCTCGTATTTTACCAGAAGAAGATATGCCATTTATGCCAGATGGAACACCAGTAGATATCGTGCTTAACCCATTAGGTGTACCTTCTCGTATGAACTTAGGTCAAGTGCTAGAAGTTCACTTAGGAATGGCTGCAAGAGCTCTTGGATTTAAAGTGGCAACACCAGTATTTGATGGCGCAACAGGTGAAGAAATTCATGAGCTATTAAGAGAAGCTGGACTTCGTGAAGATGGAAAAACAGTAGTATATGATGGTAGAACAGGAGAACCTTTTGATCATCCAATTACCGTAGGAGTAATGTACATGTTAAAATTACACCACTTAGTAGATGATAAAATTCATGCTCGTTCTACAGGTCCATACTCACTAGTTACACAACAACCATTAGGTGGTAAAGCACAATTTGGTGGACAACGTTTTGGAGAAATGGAAGTTTGGGCATTAGAGGCTTATGGTGCAGCATATACCTTACAAGAAATGTTAACAGTAAAATCTGATGATATTGTAGGAAGAGTAAAAACCTATGAAGCAATTGTTAAGGGAGAAAATGTACCAGAACCAGGAGTTCCAGAAGGATTTAAAGTATTAATTAAAGAACTTCAATCTTTAGGCTTAGATGTAAGATTGCTTTCCGAAGATAACCAAGAACTAGAATTAAAAGAAAATATCGAAGATGGTATTGACTTTAATAATATTGAAGAAAGTAAAAAATATACAGACTCTGTATTAGATGAATCTGAACTAGAAGATGGTTACATTGAAGAAAACGAAGATGGAGAAATAGTTGACGAAGAATTAGGAGAAGAAGCAGACAGCCTATTTGCAGACTTAGATGATGATGAGGTTTTATTAGATGATACAGATTTAGGAGAAGATAATCTTCTTAATGATCAAGATATATTAGACGATGAGGATAAATAATTGCTTTTTTCTTAAAATATTGTGTAGAAAATAGAAATAAAAAGCGTGGAGGAAATGATATCCTATTATTTTCTCGCTCGCCCCAACTACGCAATAGACTGTAACAGAATTTTCGTAAACTCAAATTCTATAACAGTCTATAGCTTGTTGGTCCCCACCTTAACTCGCTTACGAAAATAATATGATATCATTTCCCGCACGCATGTTAAGAGAATTAATAATTTATGTGTGGAAATAGATTTAAATAAAAAATAAATAATTTAATAGCCTTTCATAATGTTTTGATAGTTTTCAAGAGGGAATTGTACAGCAGTGTAAATTAGAAAAATGAATTATGAAAAATTTCGAAAGGTAAGGATTAGGGTAACCTTACAAAAAAGAAGAATAAAATAGGGGGCTAGATCCAAGTGGATGAATTAGAAATTTTTAATAAAATAAAAATCGGATTAGCATCAGATGAAAAAATTAGGGAATGGTCTAAAGGTGAAGTTAAAAAACCAGAAACCATTAACTATAGAACACTAAAGCCAGAAAAAGATGGTCTATTTTGTGAAAGAATTTTTGGACCAACGAAAGACTGGGAATGCCATTGTGGAAAATATAAAAGAGTAAGATACAAAGGTATTGTTTGTGATCGTTGTGGTGTTGAAGTAACAAAAGCAAAAGTAAGACGTGAAAGAATGGGTCACATTGAACTTGCAGCACCAGTTGCCCATATTTGGTATTTTAAAGGTATTCCAAGCAGAATTGGATTAATGCTTGATATTTCTCCAAGAAGTTTGGAAAAAGTAATTTATTTTGCATCCTATATTGTAACAGATAAAGGTACTAGTGGTTTATTAAAATGCCAAGTATTATCCGAAAAAGAGTACCATGAAGCAGAAGAAAGATATGGAAAAGGTTCTTTTACTGCTAAAATGGGAGCAGAAGCTATAGAAGAACTATTAAGAGAAATAGATGTAGAAAAATTAGCAGAAAAACTAAAAAAAGAGCTAGAAAAAGCAAGTGAACAAAAAAAGGCAAAATTAGTAAAAAGACTAGATACGGTAGAATCTTTTAGATTATCTGGCAATCGTCCTGAATGGATGATTATGAATGTTGTTCCAGTTATTCCACCAGATTTAAGACCAATGGTACAATTAGATGGTGGTAGATTTGCAACATCAGACTTAAATGACTTATATCGTAGAGTAATTAACAGAAATAATCGTTTAAAAAGATTGCTAGAATTAGGAGCACCAGAAATTATTGTACGTAACGAAAAAAGAATGTTACAAGAAGCAGTAGATGCTCTAATAGATAATGGAAGACGTGGAAGACCTGTTACAGGTGCTGGAAACAGAGCATTAAAATCTTTATCAGACTTATTAAAAGGAAAACAAGGTCGTTTCCGTCAGAACTTATTAGGTAAACGTGTTGACTATTCTGGACGTTCTGTTATCGTTGTAGGACCAGAACTTAAATTATATCAATGTGGTGTGCCAAAAGAAATGGCAGTAGAATTATTTAAACCATTTGTTATGAAAGAATTAGTTGGACGTGGTATTGCACATAATATTAAAAATGCAAAAAGAATGGTAGAAAGATTAAGACCAGAAGTATGGGACATTCTAGAAGATGTTATTAAAGACCATCCAGTACTTTTAAACCGTGCACCAACATTACATAGACTTGGTATTCAAGCATTTGAGCCAGTTTTAGTAGAAGGTAGAGCAATTAAACTTCACCCATTAGTATGTACTGCATTTAACGCAGACTTTGATGGTGACCAAATGGCTATTCACTTACCATTATCACCAGAAGCACAAGCAGAAGCAAGATATTTAATGCTTTCTGTTAATAACTTACTAAAACCACAAGATGGTAAACCAGTAACAGTACCTACACAAGATATGATTTTAGGAGCTTACTATTTAACTATGGAAGTGCCTGGTGAAGCAGGAGAAGGAAATTATTATTCTTCTCCAGAAGAAGCAGTTATTGCTTTAGCTAACCATGACTTAAGTCCACATAGTAGAATTTATGTAAGAATTCAAAAAGAAGTTAATGGAAAGCTAGAAACCAGAAAAGTAGAAACAACAGTAGGTAGATTAATCTATAACGAAGGAATTCCACAAAACTTAGGTTTTGTAGATAGAAGTAAACCAGAAAATCTATTTGAACCAGAAATTAATTTTGCAGTTTCTAAGAAAAACTTAGGAAAAATTATTGCAAAATCTATCAATGTAAATGGATTAAGTGCAACAGCAGAACTACTTGACTATATTAAATCTATGGGATTCAAATATTCTACTACAGCAGGTATTACGGTATCTGTAGATGACGTTAAAGTCCCAGAAGCAAAGAAACAAATCTTAGCAGATGCAAACGTACAAGTAAATAATGTATTAAAACAATATAAACGTGGTTTAATTACTAATGATGAACGTTATAACTCTGTTATTAAAATTTGGGAAAAAGCTACAGATGATGTAACAGAAGCTATGAAAAATAACTTTGATGATTTAAACCCAGTATATATGATGAGCCAATCTGGAGCAAGAGGTAACTTAAACCAATTAAGACAAATTGCAGGTATGCGTGGACTTATGGCAAGTACTACTGGTAAAACAGTTGAAATTCCAATTACTTCTTCTTTCCGTGAAGGTCTAGATGCACTAGAATACTTTATTTCAGCACACGGTGCTAGAAAAGGTTTAGCAGATACTGCTTTAAGAACTGCAGACTCTGGATATTTAACAAGAAGATTAGTAGATGTATCTCAAGACATTATTGTACGTGAAGAAGATTGTGGAACAACAGAGGGAATTACAGTAGCAGATATTAGAGATGGAAACCAAATTATTGAAAAACTAGACGAAAGATTAATTGGTAGATATCCATTAGAAACTATTATAGACCCAACAACCAAAGAAGTAATTGCAGACACAGATACCATGATTACAGAAAAAATAGCAAGCAAAATTATTGCAACTGGTATGGAACAAGTAAAAGTTCGTTCTGTATTAGGCTGTCGTACAAAACATGGTGTATGTCGTAAATGCTATGGTATGGGCTTAGCAACACGTGATAAAGTAAATATTGGAGAATCTGTTGGTATTATTGCAGCACAATCTATTGGTGAGCCTGGTACACAGCTTACTATGAGAACCATCCACTCTGGTGGTGTTGCGGGTGTAGCAGATATTACACAAGGTCTTCCAAGGGTAGAAGAACTATTTGAAGCTCGTAAACCAAAGGGATTAGCAGTAATTACTGAAATAGATGGCTTTGTAAAAGTAGTAGAAGACAAGAAAAAGAAAGAAATTGTTGTTACTTCTGATGATAACTCTAAAACTTATGCAATTCCATTTAGATCTAAATTACGTGTAAAAGATGGAGACTATGTAAAAGCAGGAGATCCTTTAATTGAAGGTGCTATTAATCCAAATGAAATCTTAGCAATTAAAGGACCAGAAGGAGTATATGATTATTTAATCCAAGAAGTTCAAAAAGTTTACCGTAACCAAGGTGTTGACATTAACGACAAACATATTGAAGTAATAGGAAGACAAATGCTTAAAAAAGTAAGAATTGAAGACAACGGAGATACAGATATGTTTGCAGGATCTTTAGTAGATATTTATGAATTTGAAGACAAAAATGAGCAAGCAGTAGCAGAAGGAAAACGTCCTGCAACAGCCAAACGTGTACTTCTAGGAATTACTAAAGCATCACTTGCAACAGACAGCTTCTTATCTGCAGCATCTTTCCAAGAAACCACAAGAGTACTAACAGAAGCAGCAGTAAAAGGTAGAGTAGATGAATTAATTGGACTAAAAGAAAATGTTATTATTGGTAAATTAATTCCAGCAGGAACCGGACTTCCAATCTACAAAAATACGCATATTAATACAGAAGAAAACGAAGAAGAACAAGAAAATGCATAATTAATTTAATAAGCATAAAAATAGGTAATGAATGAAATAGGGGGCAATTTGAAGTTACTAAAATAGAAATATTTTAGGCTAAAACTTCAAATAGCCCTTTTTGTGTGAAATAGGGATTTGAATTGTAAAATTAATCTATATTTCGTAATGAAACAACTACATACATAATATAAGTTTTTTTAAAATAACAAAAAGAAAAACAAGTAAAAAACAGCATAAAATATATTAGAACTACCATAATAATAAAAAATGGCATCTATCATAAAGTTATTTAAAGAACTAAATTTAAAAATATTGTATTGAACCATAGAAAAATTACACATGTAAAACATGGAAGATATTGACAGATAAGAATAAATGTAGTACAATGTAATACAGAAGGGACGTGAAAACATGACTGTTTCATTAAGATTAAATAAAGAAGATGAAAAATTAATAAAAAAATATGCAGAAATGAAAAATATTTCATTATCGGAATTATTTAGAAATGCCTTAATAGAAAAAATAGAAGATGAATATGACTTAGAAGCTTATAAAAAAGCAGTAGAAGAATATAAAAACAATCCAAAAACCTATACACTAGAAGAAGTAAAAAAGGAGCTTGATTTAGATTGAAGTATAAAGTTATCTTTACAGAAAAAGCTAAAAAAGAACTAAAAAAATTAGATAAATATACAGCTGCTTTAATTATTGGGTGGATTGAAAAAAATATTCAAAACTGTGAAAATCCACGAATACATGGAAAAGGATTAGTAGGTAATAAATCTGGGCAGTGGCGTTATAGAATTGGAGATTACAGGCTACTTTGTGAAATAAAAGACACAGAAGTAATTATTTTAGTTTTAGAAGTAGGTCATAGAAAAAATATCTATGACTAATTTTCTTGCAAGAATTTTTTCGTTAGTTTAAAACCATTGAATGAGTAAGAGCAAAAAAATGTAAAA
>CABUKD010000001.1 GCA_902492105.1 uncultured Clostridium sp. | reverse complement strand
TCAACACGATTTTTTTTATGCAAAAGTAGAAAAAACAGTACAAACGAAAAAATTCTCTTAGTAAGTACCTTGACAAACAAAAACATATGTTTTATAATTGCTTTAGGTGAGAAAATTGGAACGAAAAATATTACATGTAGATGTAAATAGTGCCTTCTTATCTTGGACAGCAGTAGAAATGTTAAAAAATGGAGCAGGAGTTGATATTAGAACAATTCCTGCTATTATTGGTGGAGACGAAGAAAAAAGAAAAGGTATTGTTTTAGCCAAAAGTGTTCCAGCAAAAGCCTATGGCATTAAAACTGCTGAACCTATTTATTTTGCAAAACAAAAATGTCCAAACTTACAAATCTATCAAAGTAATTTTAAGATTTATCGTAAATATTCTAATGCCATGTTTCAAATATTACAACAATATACAAATCAAATAGAACGATTTTCCATTGATGAGTGTTTTTTAGATATTACCAATTTTATTCCAGAAGGAAAAACAGACTTACAAATTGCCTATGAGATAAACAAAAGAATAAAGGAAGAATTAGGGTTTACAGTAAATGTAGGGGTGGCGCCAAACAAACTACTTGCTAAAATGGCATCAGACTTTACGAAACCAGATAAAGTTCATACCTTATACACCTCAGAAATACTAACCAAAATGTGGCCACTTCCTGTATCTGAACTTTTTATGGTTGGAAAAAAGAGTTTACCAAAATTAGAAAGAATAGGAATTAAAACAATTGGAGATTTAGCACATAGAAAACAAGAAGATATGGCTAAAATGTTTGGCAAATTCGGAAAATTAGTATGGGAGTATGCTAATGGTATAGATGAAACACCAGTTAATAGCCAAAAAGAAGAACCAAAATGTATTGGTAATTCTACAACATTACCACAAGATTTAACAAACTTAGAAAAAATAGAAGAAGTGTTACTTGCTTTAACAGAACAAACTACTTACCGCCTAAGAAAACATAATTTATTAGCTTCTACTGTAGGTGTGCAATTAAGAACAAAAGAATTTAAAAATTATTCTCATCAAAAAACGCTTTTAACACCTACAGATAGTACAAAAATTATTTATGAAATGGCAAAAGCTATTTTGCAAGAACTATATAAAGGAGAGGCTATTCGTTTAATAGGTGTTAGAGTAGATAACTTAAAAAGTCCAGATAATGTGCAAATTTCTTTATTTGACACTCCACGTAATGAAAAGCAAAAAAAGTTAGATAAAACTATTGATAACATCAAAGAAAAATTTGGTTATGATGCTATTACAAGAGCAGGCAAAATGGAAACAGACCATTTAATGGATTTTAAAGACTAAAAAGGCTCAAGGATTATTTTTTCAATTTTTAAGGCCTTGCGTGGGCGACCATTGTGACAGCTGTTCGAGGCATTTATGCCGAGTTACAGATGTCAAAAAGGAGAAAGGTTTTAAAAATTGAAAAAATAATCCTTGAGCCATTATAAAGTAAATTTAAGGCTCTATTTTTATGTACTTGTCTTTTTTTACAGTTTGTGATATAACCATACTTGGTAGCAAAAAAATGAAAGAAGAATAAAATATAGCAAAGTAAATGGGGGTTAAGTATGAAAGAGGTAACAATTTCTTTATTAAAAGAATACAAGCAAAATCAATTATTAAATTATTTATCTTTACTAACTGAAAAAGAAAAAGAAGAATTAGAAAAACAAATAGAAAGAATTGATTTTGAACAATTAAAAAAGTTATACCAAAGTACAAAACAAAAAACAATTTTTGAAGAAAAAAAAATAGAAGCTATCCCTTATGTAGATAAAGCAAAACTATCTAAAGAAGAACAAGCAAACTTAGAAGAAATGGGCATAAAGGAAATAAAACAAGGCAAATATGCTGTAGTTACTATGGCAGGTGGACAAGGAACAAGGCTTGGACATAAAGGACCAAAAGGCACTTTTTTGTTAAACACAATCAATGGTCCAAAATATATTTTTGAAATTATTATAGATACTCTAAAAAAAGCAAAAGATACTTACCATGTAACAATTCCTTGGTATGTCATGACAAGTAGAGAAAATCATGAAGAAACTGTTCAATTTTTAGAGCAACATTCTTACTTTGGATATGATAAAAATGAAATAAAGTTTTTTAAACAAGGAGAACTTCCTTTATTAACAGAACAAGGAAAACTTATTTTAGATAAAAGCAAAAAGATTAAAGAAGCGGCAGATGGAAATGGACGGTATTTATGAAGCCATGTTTCAAAACGGAATTTTGCAAGACATGAAACAAAAAGGAGTAGAATGGGTTTTTGTTAGTAATGTGGATAATATTTTATCCAATTTTGTAGATCCTGTATTATTAGGACTCACCATAAAACAAAACCATGTGATTGCTACAAAATCAGTTGCCAAAACAAACCCTAAAGAAAAAGTAGGAGTCTTTTGCAAAATGAATGGAAAGGCAAAAGTAATTGAATATATTGATTTACCAGAAGAAATGGCAGAAGAAAGAGATGAAAATGGAGAATTAGTTTATGGAGAGGTAAATATAGCAAATTACTTATTCCATAGAAGTGTTTTGGAAGAATTAGAAGATTCAAAACTACCTTATCATGCAGCACATAAAAAATCTGGTTATTTAACAGAAAAGGGAGAATATGTTGAACCAAATGAACCAAATGCTTATAAGTTTGAAAGTTTTATTTTTGATGCTTTTGTAAGATATGATAATATGACTGTTTTAAGGGTAAAAAGAGAGGAAGAATTTGCACCTGTAAAAAACAAAGAAGGAAATGACAGCCCAGAAACAGCTACAGAGCTATATAATAATATGATGAAAATAAGATAATAGTTAATAAATCGAATATAAATAGGTATTATATAGTATTTTAATAAAATATTTTTAAAAATTAAAACCAAAAAGCAACATTGATAAAATAATGATTAAAACCAGATATTCATAAAGATAATATGAAACAATAAAATAATTAAAAACAATTTATGATAAATATAAATTGCAAAAAGTAAATAATTATCTAAAAAAGAAAGAAGGATTACAAAAATGGAAAATGTAATAGGTTTAGTAATGGCAGCAGGTGTAGATGACAGAATGAAATCAAAAAAATCAAAATTAGCACAAGAACTATATGGCAAACCAGTTATTAAAAGAGTAGTCGATGCTATGAAAAAAGCGGGAATTCAAGAAATAGCAGTTATAGTAGGAGAAAACAGAGAAGAAATAGAAGAAATTCTAAAAGATGAAGTAACTTACCTTACCCAAGAAAAATGTTTAGGAACAGGTCATGCAATTATGCAAGCCACAGATTATTTATCTTCTAAAAAAGGAAGAGTTCTTATTGCAAATGGCAATATTCCACTTATTATGCCTGAAACGATTCAAAAATTAGTAGAAAAATCTCAAAAGGAAGAAGAAGCGGCAACTGTTTTAACAGGCATTATTGGTGAACCAAATGGCTATGGAAGAATTGTAAGAAAAGATAGCAAAATACAGGAAATTGTAGAAGAAAAAGAATTAAATCAAGCACAACAAAATATTTTAGAAGTAAATGCAGGAATGTATTGCTTTGAAATTGCAAAATTAGTAGAAATTATTGGAAACTTACAAGCAAGTAGTATGGGATTATACTATTTAACAGATGTTATTAAAATGCTTACTACAAAAGGTGAAAAAGTAGGTGGATTTTTAGTAGAAGACAATACCGAAATTTTAAGTTTAAATACAAAAGTACAACTAGAAATGTTAAATAGAATTTTAAGAATTCGTATTAATACAATGCATATGAATAATGGAGTAACTATTGAAGACATGAATACTACCTATATTTATGATGATGTAACAATTGGAATGGATACTGTGATTCATCCAAATACTACCATTAAATCAGGTGTAGTAATAGGAGAAGATTGTAATATTGGCCCAAATGCTTATATTAGAGAGGGTTGCAAATTAGCAGACAAAGTAAAAGTAGGAAGCTTTGTAGAAATTAAAAAAGCCATTATTGGAAAGGGTTCTAAAGTGCCACACTTGTCTTATATGGGAGACTGTGAAATTGGAGAAAAATGTAATATTGGTTGTGGAACAATTACTTGCAACTACGATGGAAAAAATAAACATAAAACAAAAATAGGAGATAATTGCTTTATAGGTTCTAACGTAAACTTAGTAGCACCAGTTACCTTAGGAGACCATGTATTAGTTGCAGCAGGCTCTACTATTACACAAGATGCACCATCTGAAAGTTTAGCAATAGCAAGACAAAGACAAACCAATAAAGAAAATTGGAATAAAGGAAAATAATTTTCAGCCATTGGGGACGTTCCTTTTTGGTTGAAAATCAACCAAAAGGGACACTCCTTGCAAAAACTGATTTTTTTCAAAATCAAAGGAGTGTCCCTAATGACTGAAAATCAGCCAAAAAGGAACGTCACTATTGGCTGACACAACTTATTGTTGTTCGCCAGGTAAAAAGTAATCTACTACGCCATATACTAAAGCACCAATGATAGCAGCTATCCAAGATACGGTATAACCTGCTACAAAATATTGTGTAACATATAACACAACAGCAGAAAGAACAAAACCTACAAATCCTTTTCCAAAAGAACTTGCATGTAAGCCTGTAAATTTAGTAATTAGGTAGTCAATAACAGTAAGAACAACAGCAGCAGCTGCTAATGCCCAAAAACTATTAATTTGAAATCCTGGTGTAAAGAAAGCAGTAATTGCAAGAACGATACCTGCAGTTACTAATCTACCAACAATCTGCCAAACTGTGCTTTTGGTATTTGATCTTGTTTGCGTGTTTGTTTGATTATCTGACATAATTAAAACCTCCTTCATTCAAGAATTGCCTATGATGAAATTTCATGGTTTCCTAGAATTATTATGAACGAAAATTGAAAATTTATTCAAAAATAAAATAAATAAATTACTTAAAAATTAAAATAAATTACTCAATAAGGAAAGCAAATTATTAAAAAATTATTTAAAAAACAAATTATTCAAAAGTGAATAATTTGTTTTTTTTTGTTCAAAATGTTAATAAATGTTAAATGATTATTATTACAAAAAAAATAATCATGAATTTAAATAATATGTATATAAAACAAATAAACCAATTTGCAAGTTAAAAAGAAAAGGAGGACAAAAATGCTAATTACATTAATTCGTTCTATTTTATTGTACATAATTGTTTTAATTGTTATGAGAATTATGGGAAAAAGAGAAATAGGTCAATTGCAACCTTTTGAACTTGCAATTTCTATTATGATAGCAGACTTGGCATCTATTCCTATGTCAGATGTGGGAATTCCAATTTCCAATGGAATTATTCCAATTTTAGGATTATTAGTCATGCACTTAATCATTTCTTTTATTAATATTAAAAGTATGAAAATGAGAGGAATTATGTGTGGAAAACCCACTATTTTAATTTATAGAGGAAAAATAGATGAAAAAGCTTTAAAAAAAGAAAGATTTACTCTAAATGAATTGCAAGAAAGATTAAGAGGAAATAATGTTTTTAATCTTGGTGATGTAGAATATGCTATTTTAGAGACCAGTGGACAAATTACTGTCATTCAAAAACCAAATAAAAGAACAACTATACCAGAAGATTTTAATATTATGCCAGAATATGAAGGTATTCCTTATGATTTGGTAGTAGATGGAAAAATTATGTATGAAAATTTAAGACAAATAGGTAAAAATGAAATTTGGCTTGAAAAACAAGTAGAAAAATTTAAAATGAAACCACAAGAAGCTTTAATTGTTACTTATGATGGAAAAGGTCAAATTTTCTGCCAAAAGAAGGAACAAAAGTAAGAATTTTCAAAAAAATCAAATCTTTAAAAGGATATAAAACATTCCAAAAAAGTAAAATAGAGAAGAGAAAAAGTAGGGAGGTAAAAAGAATTTGCAGAAAGAAATTATTATTACAATCATTATTATTACTCTTGTAATTATTGGAAATATTATTACACAAAACAACACGAAAAGTGCGGTAGAAGTAGTAAGTATGCAGTTAGATTCTATTAAACAAGAAACTATGCAAGAAAATAAAAATGAAGAGGAGCTAAAAGAAAAATTAGAGCTAATAGAAAAAACTTGGAAAGAAAAATACGAAACATTAGCTTATTATGTTGAACATGAAGAACTAGAAAAAGTAGAAACAGAAATTACAAAATTAAGGGCAAATTTATCCACGAAAGAATATCAAACAGCAGTAGAAAACATTGATACGTGCACTTTTATTTTAAGTCATATAAAAGATAAATCCGCCCTCAAAATTGTAAATATTTTTTAGATTCTGAAGTGTAATATCCAGGAGGTTGCTTCATGATCCACTCTGCAGCTTTTGTAGCACCTTCAGCAAAGATAGTACGAGAATAAGCAGTATGTTTTACTTCAAAAGTTTCGTTTTCTCTAAAGAAAATTACTTGATGTTCTCCTACTATATTACCACCACGAATACTAGAAAATCCAATTTCTTTTGGATTTCTTTTTTGCTTTTTTTCATTTCTATTGAGTTCATAATAGTAAATGCCATGATTTGCTTTATTAATACTGTCTGCTAATAATAGAGCTGTTCCACTAGGAGCATCTGTTTTGCGATTATGGTGTGTTTCTACAATTTCAATATTACTATCTTCTAATTCTTTAGACAATTGTGCCACTATTTTGCTCATAATGGTAATTTCATAAGAAAGATTAGCAGACTGAAAAATGGCAATATCAGCAGAAGCTTCTTTTATTTGTTCTTTTTGTTGTTCATTAAAGCCAGTAGTAGCAATTACCATAGGAATTTTCTTTTGTATAGCAAATGGCAAAAGCGAAATAGTAGCTTCAGGTATAGAAAAATCAATAATGACATTAGGTATTTCAAAAATATCATTTACATCATTAAAAACAGGATAGGGAAGGTTATGAGAAGTATATTTATCTAAACCACCTAATAAATGCATTTTAGGATGTTCTTTAATTAATTTAGCAACCTCAGTGCCCATTTTACCAGTAATTCCATTAATTAAAATTTTTATCATAATTTTTTATCCTTTCTTGCTTTATCGTAAAGACATAAAAGCGAAAAAGTAAAATTAATTTCTTCAGATCATTTTTTCTTGTTTTCATTTTTTTATAATGGTTGTTATATCTTTTTAACAGTGTATGTTATATAAATTTCAAATATGACTTTTATATTTTAAAAATTATCTTTCGAATCTGGTCGAGAATAATCCTAATAAACTATTGAATATAACAATTGTTTTAGAAATGAGTTCTATATAAAAAAACTGTTGACTTATTTGGTTCAACAGTTTTGATTTAATACGCAAGATTAAGTTTGTAAGATACATTTTCATATGTAATAAGCTTATGAAGAAAATAGAATTATTGTTATAAACTTAATGATACATTTATATAATTCTAAAAACAATTAAACTTAAAAATACATAGGCATATTTGTAAGCTCTTTTGGTATGTAAATTATTTTGAATATGACGAATTGTTTCTTTTGAGGCACTTAATTTATCAGCAAAAGTAACAACTACTGTTTCTTTGTAATGTGGTACCTTTATGGTCACCGGCCACATATGTTTTAAAATAACATCCTTTTCTATAGCATTTAAGTTAAAAATAGAAGTGGCATTTTGCAAAGCAACTTTTGGATGTTTAAAAGCATGGAAGCTACTCCATTTTTTATCTTCTCTTTTATGGGTATGCCAATCATATAAAAATAAATCATGTAACATGGCTCCACGAGTAGCAGATATATAATCTAAATGTAGTTTTTTACAAATAATATAAGTATAATAAGCTACTTGCATACAATGTTCATAACAAGATACTCCAGCATGTTGGTTAAATTGCCTCATTTGTTGTACGGTAGTATTGTTTAATAAATCTTCAATAATATTTAAAAACTCTTGCTCTTCATCTAAAGAATGTTCTAATAGATTATGCTGTGAATTTTGATTGTTACTTTTTTCTAATTGTGCTTCTTTTGTAATTTTATTTAGCATAAAAATTAAACTCCCCTTTTTAAAACCTAATTTTATTATAGCATATATTGTAAATAATATCACCTAATTCATAAAAAATTAAGAAATAATCATAGTATTTTTAATTTTTGCATCTCCTGCTTTAACAATTCTTCTTTTGCACAACTCATTGGAACTAAAGGAAGACGAGGATTTCCAACTTTATAGCCCATGAAATTAAGAGCAGATTTTATTGGAATAGGATTTACTTCACTGAACAAGCAGTCGATAAGAGGTATAGCTTTTATTTGAGAATCTTTTGCCAAAGTAAAATTACCGCTTAAATAATCATATACCATGTTATGAACAAATTTTGGCATAATATTGGATAACACGGAAATTACACCCACTCCACCTACAGAAAGAATAGGGAGAATTTGATCATCATTACCAGAATAAATCCATAAATCATCTCCACATAGTTTAGCAATTTTAACAACCTGTGAGATATTTCCACTTGCTTCTTTAATTCCAACAATATTTGGAATTTTCGATAAGCTTAAACAAGTTTCAGGCTCAATATTCATTCCTGTTCTACTAGGCACATTATATAAAATAATAGGAATGGTAACATTTTTGGCAATTTCGCTAAAATGCGCAATTAATCCTTTTTGTGTCGTTTTGTTGTAATAGGGAGTAACAAGAAGCAAACCATCTGCACCAACTTTTTCTGCAAATTGAGAAAGTTCTATAGAAGATTTGGTACAATTACCACCAGTTCCTGCTATAACGGGAATTCGTTTATGTATGGTTTCTACTGCAAATTCAATTACTTGCTTTTTCTCTTCGAGTGACATAGTAGAAGCCTCTCCCGTAGTGCCACAAATAATAACACTATCAGCACCTTGTTCTACCTGAAATTCTAACAATTTCTTAAGTTCTTCATAATTAACCTTATTATCCTGTGTAAAAGGTGTAACCAAAGCAGTACCGCATCCAATAAATAAAGTCTTTTTCAAAGTTTTACCTCCTTACAAATTTACTTTAATTTATTATATGCGGTACTTGGCAGTTTGGTATATAAAGTTATTTTAAAAAGCCGTTAATAATTTGCTCTTCAGCCTCTTGTTCAGTAAGCCCAAGAGTCATTAACTTTATTAATTGCTCACCTGCAATTTTTCCAATAGCAGCTTCATGAATTAAGCTTGCATCTACATGATTTGCTACAATTTTTGGAGTAGAAATTACTTTGCCATGTCCCATAATAATAGCATCACATTCTACATGCCCAAAACACTTATTATTTCCATTTACATCAGAGATAAATTCTTGTACAGAATTATCTTGTGCAATGGAACGAGAAGCAATATGAACACTAGAATTTTCTCCATTTAAATTAATGTTAAAAATACTTTTAGCAGTTTGGCTACCAGTAGTCATCATACGTTCTGTAATAACTAAGCTAGTATTATTTCCAAGTTCTCCTTTCGTTTCACGAATGGTAGAAGTTACCCCTTTTATTTGGACACTTTCCATTTCTAGACTAGAATCATCATCTAAATATAGTATGGTCTGAGGGTTTAAAATTTTTTCTCCGGTTCCTTCACCTTCGCCATAATGTTTTTCTACATATTTTACTTTAGCCCCTTTTGCTAAGTGAAAAGTATGAATTCCATCATGCTGAGAAGTTTCACAAGTACTATTATGAATGCCACAACCTGCAATAATTACTACATTTGCATTTTCGCCAATGTAAAAGTCGTTATAAACTAAATCCGTAAAACCACCTTGTGTCAAAATAACAGGAATATGTACACTTTCGTTTTGGGTATTTGGTTTTACAATAATATCAATACCAGGCTTGTCCTGTTTTGTAACAATATCAATATTAGCGGTGGTATTTCTAGAAATACCCTTTCCATTTTCGCGGATGTTATAAGCACCAAAAGGTGTTTTTTCAATATCTGCTACTGCTTTTAATAAGTTTTTTTCAATTGCATCTAATTTATTTTCAATTTCATTACTCATTTGCATTTCCTCCTTTTTCTACCATTACTTTACAAGGTCTTGTAGTATCATTTAAAAGTAAAGGAAGAATTTCTTCTTTTTGACCAACAGCTTGTACTTTTCCATCTGTTAATAATACAATTTCATCAGCAATGTTTAAAATTCTTTCTTGGTGAGAAATAATCACAATAGAAGAATTTTGAATTTCATTGTGCATTTTTTCAAACACACCAATTAAATTATTAAAGCTCCATAAATCAATTCCTGCTTCTGGTTCATCAAAAACAGTAAGTTTTGACTTCTTGGCAGCAACCATAGCAATTTCAATACGTTTTAGCTCTCCACCAGAAAGAGAAGAACTAATTTCTCTATTTAAATAGTCTTTGGCACATAAACCTACATCAGACAAATAATTGCATGCTTCATAAAGCTTAATTTGGTTGCCAGCAGAAAGTTCAATTAAATCTTTTATAGTCAATCCTTTAAACTTAACTGGTTGTTGGAAAGCAAAACCGATTCCTAATTTTGCTCTTTCGGTAATACCCATTTTAGTAATATCTTTTCCTTCAAATAAAATATTACCAGAGTCTGGTTTTAAAATACCCATAATAATTTTAGCAAGTGTGGATTTACCAGAACCGTTAGGACCAGTAATAGCAACCAACTTACTGTTATCTATTTCTAAATTGATATTATCTAATATTTGTTTATTATCTCTAAAAAAAGATATGTTTTTTAATTCTAACATAGTTTACCTCCTTTTTGTTAGTTTTTTCAGGTCATTATTGTATCATAAAATAGAAGAAAATTCAACAAAAATATACTTGACTTTTCTTTGTTTCTTTGTTACAATGAAACAAAGAATAAAAACAGAAAAAAAGAATATAATATAAGGAGATGATAAACAGTGAAAATATTAGAAATGGAGAAAAAAACTATGAAACCAAAAAGAATATCAGTTTCCAATAAAAGGCAAATTACAATTCCTTTAGAATATTACAAAGCATTAAAAATAGAAAATGAAGTGGAATGCATTTTAAAGGATAATTCCATTATAATTAGACCAGTAATAGATACTTCTCAAGACAATTTTGCAGATTTTATTTTAGAAGATTTAATTAAAGAAGGATACGAGGGAAAAAAATTATTAGAAGAATTTAAAAAAAGAAAAAATAAGATAAAAGCAGCAATAAAAGAAGTAGAAAATGAGGCAAATAAAGTGGCAGAAGATGATGAACCTTATTCTAGTATAGAAGATGTATTTAAGGAGGATTAATAATGTATCAAGTAAGATTTATGCCAAGAGCCGAAAAATATATCAGCTCGTAAGCAATTTTTCTAAAATCTGCACTGCATTACTTGCAGCACCTTTTCTTAAATTATCAGCTACAACCCATAAATTAACGCCATATGGTACACTAAAATCTCTACGAATTCTTCCAACCAAAACTTTATCTTGATTATTTGCATCCAATACAGTAGGGTAAATTCCTTTTTCTATACAATCTTTTACAATAATTCCATTAGAATTTTTTAATTTATTTTTCAAATCTTCTAAATCAAAATCCTTTTCAAATTCTATATTAATGGCTTCACTATGACAATTAAAAACAGGTACTCTTACGGTAGTAGCAGTAATTTTTAAGTTTGGATTTTTTAAAATTTTTCTGGTTTCATTTATCATTTTTTCTTCTTCTTTGGTATAACCATTTTCCAAAAAAATATCAATATGTGGTAAACAATTACTAAAAATAGGTAAAGAAAATTTTTGCAAAGCATAGTTTCCATTTTGATTTTCTAACATAGATTTAGAATTATCATAATGGTAAATGCCATTTTGTAAATCTAGGACACCTTTATATCCACTACCAGAAACAGCCTGATAAGTGGAATACACAATTCTTTTAATTTTGTAGGCATCATCTAAAGGTTTTAAGGCAACCACAGCTTGTATGGTAGAACAGTTTGGGTTAGCAATAATACCATGATGATTATTAATTTCTTCTACATTTACTTCTGGAACAATTAAGGGAACATTAGAATCCATACGAAAACAGCTACTATTATCAATTACAGTACAACCTTTAGAAACCGCAATTGGTGCATATTGTTTGGCAACACTTCCACCTGCAGAAAAAATAGCAAAGTCAAAACCTTCATCAAAAGAATTTTCAGTCAATTCCTGTACAATATAGTTTTTTTCTAAAAATGAAATCTTTTTACCTTTAGAACGGGCAGAAGCAAAAAAAGCATATTCTGTAATGGGAAATTTTTTTTCTTTTAGTACCTTTAAAATCGTTTGCCCAACTAATCCAGTAGCACCAATAATTGCAAGTTTTCTATTTTTCATAAACAACACACTCCTAGTAATTTATATGAAAGTAAAAAACAAAAAAGTACTGTATCTTAAGCTACTCTTAATTAAAAAATGATACTTATAATGTAAGAAATAGAAGGTGATAATATATGAAATCAAAAAATGAAAGCAATTTTTTAAAATTAGCTTATTTGTATGGCAAAGTAAAAGAATTACAAGAAGCATTTTTAATATTTCCAGAAGAATTTTACCAAGAAAGTATCGAAAATATCTTAGAAGAAAGAGAAGAAGATTATTCTTCTTATCAAATTGGAGATATTGTATTTGTAAAACAATATAAGTATCAAACTGGAGCAGAGGGCAAAAAACATCTTTTTGTTATTGTTGACCAAAACAATATAGATGTTCCAATTGAAAATTTTGGAATGTTAATATCATCTAAAATAGATAAGTTAAAATATCATGCTAATAAATTAATTACAAAAAATGAAAGTAATGGACTTAATATAGATAGTATTGTGAAAACAGATGTAATTTATAAAATTTTAAATAATCAGATTTTGTTTAAAATTGGAACTGTAGAAAAAGAAAATTTAGAAAAATATAAAGCAAGTTTTATAGAAATTAATCAGAAAAAAGATGATCAAAAAATATAATGGTTAATTTTTCTGAAAAATATAATCAGATATTTTTTATAAAACCCTTGAAAATTTAAAATAGGTAGTATAGAATAAAAATAGTTAAAAAATAAAGAACAAATGAGGAGGAGAAAAAATGCAAACAAGTCATAAAAACGTTGAAATTGTAAGAGAGAGAGAGAGAGAGAGTCACATTCTAAACCAATAAAAGGAAAAAGAGGTATCACCCTCATCGCATTGGTTGTAACAATTGTAATTTTATTAATTCTATCAGGAGTAACCATCAATATGTTACTAGGAGAAGATGGAATAATAAGAACAGCCCAAAAAGCAAAAAATATCTGGGAAGGTGCAGTAGCAAACGAGCAGCAAGAAATCCAAAATTTATTGAATGAATTAAATACAATAATGAACGAACAAGGAGAAACAGGACAAAATCCAGGAACAGATCCGGAAGAACCAGAAGAGCCGGATCCAATACCAACAGATGAAAGTTTTAGTGAAGAAAAAGGAGTGAATACTCCAGATTTAGCAGGTGGAGAATTAACGCCAGTAAAATGGATAGATAATGGAAATGGAAGTTATACAATGCAAACAACTACAGCAGATGATCCAGAGTGGTATAGTTATGGAACAACAGCAGATACAAGAAAATGGGCAAATGCACAAACAAAAGATGGAAGTTTGTGGGTATGGATACCAAGATATGCATATCAAATAAGTAGTAATTACCATACAAATAGTACAACAGGTGGAACAATAAATATAGAATTTTTAAAAGGAACAACAAATGAAGGAGCAACAGGAAAAACAATAGTAGAATATAATGCAACCACAACCAACAATTTTACGAAATTTCCAGATGGATATGTAGTACACCCAGGATTTGAATATAGTAGTACAGCACCAGGCTTATGGGTAGCAAAATTTGAAGCAAGTCAAAGTGATGCAGGAGCAAATGTAGACAGTTACCAAAATTATACAGGAGGAACGAGCGGAGTAATAAAAATACAGCCAGGGGTAAATAGCTGGAGAAATATAACAATAAGTGATATGTATGCAAAATGTTTAAATTATGATAGAGATACATTAGAAAATGAAAGTTTAAATAGCCATTTAATGAAAAATAGTGAATGGGGAGCAGTAGCATATTTAGCGCAGAGTAGCTATGGAAAAAATGCAGAAGTATGGATAAACCCAAATAGTAATCATATAACAGGGCAAGCAGGAACAGGAGCAAGCGTAAGTGAAACAACAAGTACATCCCCATATAATAGCGGAAATGGCCCACAAGCAAGTACAACCGGAAATGTGTATGGAGTGTATGATATGAGTGGAGGAGCATACGAATATGTAGCAGCATATGTAGCAAACAATAATGGAAGCTTAACAAGCAATGGAGCAAGTTTAGTAAATGGATATTCCTATACAAAAGATGTGTATACAAAAGGAAGTACAGATGATAGATCGACAAATTATGCGATGGCAGCAAATAAGTATGGAAATGCTGTGTATGAAACCTCTCTAAGTAGTAATGGCACTCCGAGCTGGTTCGCATCGTGGTATAGCGATTTCTCATACTTTGTTTACTTGTATGAGCCGTTCTTACTCCGTGGGGGAACTTGCAGCCATAAATCATATGCTGGTCTATTCTCTTTCTACAGTTACAATGGCAATTATACAAGCGGCTACGGTTTTCGCCCGGTTCTTGCCACACTTTAAGTGTCCTTTAGTTTAACCTCATAGAACTTTTAGTTTTATGAGGTTAAACTTTTTTTCATAAGTATTGTATTTTTTATTTAGTTATGTTATAAAAAAGGTAGCAAAACAAATAAAAAAAGAGAAAAATAAAACACTATAATAGACAACAAATACAAATAAAACACTCAAATTATAACACATAATATTTTAAATAGATTGGAGGAAAAAACATGAAAATTACCAAAATAGAAGCATTAGAAAAAATAGCAAATGACATTAGAATAGGAATTATAGAGCAAGTATATCAGGCACAATCTGGACACCCAGGGGGTTCTCTTTCTTGTGCAGATATCTTAGCAGTTCTATATTTCAATCAAATGAATATTGACCCTAAAAAGCCAAATGATCCACTAAGAGATAGATTTGTGTTATCCAAAGGACATTGCTCTCCAGCACTTTATGCTACACTTGCTAGAAAAGGATATTTTGGAGAAGAAGCATTAGCAACTTTTAGAAAAATAGATAGTAATTTACAAGGTCATCCAGATATGAATAAAGTACCTGGGGTAGATATGACAACAGGTTCTTTAGGGCAAGGCTTATCTGCTGCTGTTGGTATGGCTATTGCTTCTAAAATGGATAGTGCAGGTTGCAGAATTTATTGTTTATTAGGAGACGGAGAAATAGAAGAAGGGCAAGTTTGGGAAGCTGCCATGTCTGCAAGTAAAAATAAATTAGATAATCTTTGTGCTATTTTAGACTATAACCATTTACAAATAGATGGAAAAGTAGAAGATGTGGCAGGGCTAGTAGATGTTCAGGCAAAATTTGAAAGTTTTGGCTTTAAAGTAATTAATGTAGATGGACATAATATAGAGCAATTAATACAAGCTTTTAGTATTGCAAGACACCAAAAAGGAATGCCAAGCATTATTATTGCAAATACCATAAAAGGAAAAGGAGTATCTTTTATGGAAAATGAAGTTTCTTGGCATGGAAGAGCTCCAAGTAAAGAACAATATGAACAAGCAATGAATGAGCTAAAATTAAAGGAATTAAATTTTTTAGAACAAGAATCAATATGAATGATAAAGAAAATATTTAGCAAGCTAAAAACTGGAAGATAAAAATATATAAAAGGGTTGAAAATAATAAAATGAAAAAGTAAGGTTGTGATAAAATGAATAGTGAAATAAAAATAGCAACAAGACAAAGTTATGGGGAGGCTTTAGTAGAATTAGGAAAGAAAAATAAAAATGTTGTAGTATTAGATGCAGACTTATCTAGTGCCACCAAAACAAGTATGTTTGCAAAACAATTTCCAGAAAGATTTATGAATGTAGGAATTGCAGAACAAAATTTAATGGGTATTGCTGCAGGACTTTCTACTTTTGATAAAATTCCATATGCTAGTACTTTTGCTGTATTTGCAGCGGGAAGAGCCTATGATCAAGTACGAAACAGCATTTGTTATCCAAATTTAAATGTAAAAATATGTGCTACACATGCAGGAGTTACAGTTGGAGAAGATGGAGCTACTCATCAAATGTTAGAAGATTTAAGTATGATGAGAACATTACCAAATATGAAAGTTTTTTCTCCTTCTGATGATGTACAAACAAAATGGCTAATAGAAGAGGTGGCTAATATAGAAGGACCTGTATATGTAAGGCTTTCCAGATTAGCTACACCTGTTATTTACGAGAAAAACCAAAAATTTGAAATCGGTAAAGCTATTCAGCTAGGGGAAGGCACAGACGCTACAGTTTTTGCTACTGGCATTACAGTATCAGAAGCACTAAAAGCACAAGAAGAATTAGCCAAAGAGAATATTCATATTCGTGTAGTAGACATGTATTCTATTAAACCAATTGATGCAGAAATGATTGTAAAATGTGCTAAAGAAACCAAAAAGCTAATTACAGTAGAAGACCATAGTATCATTGGAGGACTTGGAAGCAGCATTTGTGAAGTACTAGCACAAGAATATCCTACAAAAGTAATTAGAATGGGAATACCAGATTGTTTTGGTAAATCTGGTAAAGCAGAACAATTGCTAAAATATTTTAAAATCGGTTATGAAGCAATTAAAGAGACTGTAAAAACAAAAAAATAAGGAAAACATAAAAAAATGCTGGAAAAAATTAATCAATGAAATAAAACAAATAAAAAAATACAGCCAATAAGAAAAAATGCGAGATAAGTCAATAAACAAAAAAAGTAGAAAATAGGTGTATAAAAAGAGGATAAACCAATGAAAAATGAAAAAAAGAAAATGATGGAATATATTAATCAATTAGATAATAAGCAAATGGAAAAAACAGAAAAGACTTCTAAAAAATTAACTGTTACACTTAGTACCATTGTGCTTATGATAGTTGCTTTAATTATTGCTTTCTTTTATGTAATTGCTTCCTTTTTTTATTATGAAATTTATTTAGCTTTTTCCACAGAAGAAGAACAACTTATTATACAACTAGAAAAGATGTATAACCAAAATATTGAAATTGTAGAAACAAATTGTGATGAAAAAGCAAATGGTACTTATGTACTAAGAACTACCAAAGAACCAAAAATAGAATTTCATGCAGTAAAAGAAGCCTACCAAGATTTTGAAACAGATTATGAAGATAGGTTATTCATTTATTATAAAGAACAACAAAAAAATGCACTTTTTCAAGATATGCAATTAATGAAGCAAGAAGAAGTCAATGAAAAGTATCCAGATTTTCCTCTTTTAAAATGTCAAGCCTATTTATCAATTGAAGACTATAGTCAAATAGAGTTAGCAAGTAGAAATTTGTATCAAATTCAGCAATTTTTAGAGAGCAAAGTGGAAGATTTCGAAGTATTAACTTATTTGAAGATAGGAGACGATTATGTTAGCCCTGTAAAATATAATACCATTCATTCAGAAGAGCATGGAATTTATGCAGAAAAATATGAATATTATTGGCATCTAAAAGAGTCAAAAGGAGATCTTAGTAATATTCCGAAAAGTGATATAGAACAACTAAATTATCCACGTACATTAGAAGTAACCGTAAATGGAAATAAAGTAACCGATAGTGAAGAAAGCGGATATGGTTTTATTTATTATTTGGAAGCAAATTATAACTTAGAAAAAAGAGCTTATGAGATAGATGCTAGAAAATTGATAATTAATAATTCAAGATATTTTGGGGTAAGAACATCCGATACACATACAGCTTTTAATTTTACTTACCAAGGCAAAACTTATGGTATTCATTTTAGAGATGATAAAATTAGAGGCAACAATTTGCCATGGACTTGTGAATTATCTTATTTTACGCAATTACTAGGAATACCAGTAGAATATGATTTAGAGCAAGAAAAAGTAAACTTTGTATTGGAAAATACGAATTAAAAAGTAAGTATGAAAAAATAAAACTTAAGTAGAAGACATATAAAAAATAACATCTAAAAATAAAATATAAATTGTAAATTTTTTGTGAATTTTAAAAATAAAAGAAATAAAGAGAAAAATAGAAATAAAGCCGTTTAAAAGCGATTTTATTCTATTTTTTTCTGCAAAAAAGTATTGCAAATAATGTAATTTATTGTTATGATAAAGAAGAATAAAAAATAATAACTAGAAAAATATCGAAATTGATATTAAGGAGTTACAAGATGATAGAATTTAGAAATGTTAGCAAAACATATGATACTGGTACAGAAGCAGTTCATAATGCTAATTTTGTGATTGATAAAGGTGAGTTTGCTTTCTTAGTAGGAAGTTCTGGATCAGGAAAATCCACACTAATTAAGCTCATTCTAAAAGAAGAAGAACCAACCAAAGGAAATATTATTATTAATGGAAAAGATACTACTTTTCTAAAACCAAAAAGAATTCCTTATTTAAGAAGAAGTATGGGAGTTGTTTTTCAAGACTTTAGGTTATTACCAGATAGAACCGTTTACGACAATGTAGCTTATGCTATGTATATTGTAAGAGCAACTCCAAGACATATAAGAAGACAAGTACCTATGGTATTATCTTTAGTAGGGTTAAGCAATAAAGCTAAAATGTACCCAAATGAATTATCAGGAGGAGAACAACAAAGGGTGGCACTAGCAAGAGCTTTAGTAAATAATCCTTCTATGTTAATCGCAGATGAGCCAACTGGAAACTTAGACCCTGAAACAGCATGGGATATTATGACTCTTTTAAATGATATTAATAACAGAGGAACTACTGTAGTAGTTGCAACACATGCAAAAGATATTGTAGATAGAATGAAAAAAAGAGTTATTCAAATAGAAGAAGGTAATATCATTAGAGATGATAAAAAAGGTGGGTATGACGGTGAGATATAGTGTTTTTGGTTATTTAATTGGAGAAGGTTTTAGAAATGTATTTAAAAATAAAAAATCCACAATTGCTTCTAT
Organism: uncultured Clostridium sp.; assembly: GCA_902492105.1. Classification (GTDB taxonomy): domain Bacteria; phylum Bacillota; class Clostridia; order TANB77; family CAG-508; genus CAG-273. Next base: position 65,018 of record CABUKD010000001.1, on the reverse strand, counting down.
CATTATTATGTGTGCAACTATGTTTGTGTTTGGTATTTTCTTTTTAGTAGGAGAAAATGTGAACCATATTACAAAAACCATTGAAGAACAACAAGGAATGGAAGTATTTATTTATGATGAAGCAACAGAAACTCAAACTACGGAACTTGGCAATCAAATTAGAAGTATGAACTATGTAAATACAGTTACCTATAAAACAAAAGAAGAAGCATTAGACCAGATGAAGAGAATGTTCAAAGACAAAAAAGGCTATTTGGAAACCTATGAAGGAGAAGGAAACCCTTTTAAAGCTTCGTATGTAGTAACACTAACAGATTTAACAAAATTAGAAGAAGTGCAAAATCAAATTGAACAATCTCCTATTGTAGCAAATATTCAAACTAGACCAGACACTGTAAATGCTTTAATTCAGATTGCAGATGGTATTAAATTAATATCCATTATCATCTTAGTAATATTAATTTTAATTTCTATTTTTATTATTACAAATACCATTAAGCTAACTGTACATGCCAGAAGAAAAGAAATTTCTATTATGAAATATGTAGGAGCAACAAATGGTTTTATTAGATGGCCATTTATGGTAGAGGGTATGATAATAGGGCTTATTTCTGCTATTATTTCTATGCTATTATTAGGTGGAGCTTATAATGTAGTATCTAATGAAATAGAGCAAGCATTAGTTAGTCTAAGAGGAGCAGATGTTTTACTATTACCAATGTCAGACATGTTTGGTACCTTAATTATTGTATACCTAGTATTAGGTCTTGGAATTGGTGCTTTAGGTAGTGCAATTTCCATGAGAAAATACTTAGAAGTATAAAAGCTAAAAAAGTATTTGATAGAAATTTATAAGAATGATAAGAACTATAAAAAATACAAAAAACGTATTACAAAGAAAAAAGCAAAAAAAGAACTTTTATAAAAGGAGAAAAGTTGCATATGAAAAGAAAAATTATTTCTATATTTGTTATTTTAGTCATGTTGCAAGTAATGGTAACACAGGTAATTGCAGCAAGTTTAGAAGACCAAAAAAGTGATATACAAGATAAAGTAGAGGAAGCAACACAAAGAAAAAATGATATTATAGCAGAAAAAGATGATATTGTTAACGAAATTTCTGAATTGGAAGATTCTATTTCAGAATATGAATCTGAGTTAGCAAAATTAAATTCAGAAATTGATGACTTAGAAAATAGCATAGAAGAAAAAAGTACAGAAATTAAAGAATTAGAAAAAGATTATGAAGAAAAAGCACAATTATTAGAAGATAGACTTGTTGCAATTTATGAAGAAGGTCAAATTACTTTCCTAGATGCTCTTTTATCTTCAGATAATATTTGGGACTACATTTCTATGAGTTCCAGAGTACAAGAATTAGCTATTGCAGATAATCAGCAAATGGAAGAAGTAGAAAATAAAAGACAAGAAGTAGAAAAAGCAAAGAATGATTTAGAAGAAGAAAAAACAAAATTAGACTCTTCTAAAAAACAAGCAGAATCTAAAAAAGAACAATTAGAAACAGCAAAAGCTTCAAAAGAAAGTAAAATGTCAAATTTAACCGCAGAACAAAAACAATTGCAGGCAGACATTGAAGAATATAATGAAGAAATAGATAGAATAGAAGAAGAAATTAGAAAAGCAGCTCAAGAGTCCAACGGTCATTATAATGGCAATTTCAATGGAGTGTTAGCTTGGCCATTATCAAGTAGTGATACTCCTTACTACAATTATATAACTTCTTATTTTGGAAATAGGGAACAACCAGTAGCAGGAGCAAGTACTAACCACAGAGCTATTGACATAGGGGTACCTATTGGAACACCTGTATATTCTGCAGAAGATGGTTATGTTATGACAAAAGGTTATTCAAGTGTTAGAGGATATTATGTTATGGTAAAACATGCAGATAACTTATATACTTTCTATCAACACTTAAGTTCTATCCTTGTTTCACAAGGACAAACTGTATCAAGAGGACAACAAATTGCAAGAAGTGGAAATTCGGGTATTGGATCAGGACCACACTTACACTTTGAAGTACGTACAAGTCCATACTATGGAAGCGAAGTAAATCCACTTAACTATACACATTGGTAAAATAAAAGAGAAAAATAAAAATCTTTTATAAAATAATATTTACTTAAAAATAGTATTCAGTATAGTATTTTAAAAAAAAGAATATAAGTACAAAATTAATAAATTAAAGGAGGGGAGAACGCAATGGTAAAACAAAAAATACTATGTATTCTCCTTGTTTTTATTTTAATATGTGGAATTTCAATCTCTTCTTTTGCAAGTAATACAGGCACTTTAAACAATCAAATACAAAATAATCAATCACAACAAAACCAAAATGAACAAACTCAAGATAATACTAATCAAGATAATAACAATCAGCAAACTAGTAATGATCCATTAGAAAATTTGAACCAACAAAAAGAAGAAACACAAGAAAAATTAGAAGAAGCAAATTCACAATTAGAATATGTACAAACCGAAATGTCCAATACATTAGTACAAATTCAAGAGCTAGATGATAAAATTAGACAATATGAACAAGAAAATACAGATTTATTATCTAAATTGCAAGAATTAGAAACTTCTATAACAGAAACAACGGAAAAATTAGAAACAGTTACACAAGAATACGAAAAGAAATCAAAACAATTAGAAGATAGATTAGTAGCATTATATGAAGCAGGAGATATTGCTTATTTGGATGTTCTTTTATCAGCTAATAGTTTATCAGACTTTTTATCTCTTTACTATGCTATGATTGAAATAGCAGAATATGATAACCAACTAATTGATAAAGTAGAACAACAAAAAGATGAAATAGACTTAGCAAAAAGAAAATTAGAAAATGAAACAGCGGAAGTAAAAATATTAAAGGCAAAAGCAGAGCAAACAGAAGTTGTTTTAAAAAACACAAAAACATTACAACAAGGATACATAGAAAAATTATCAGAAGATGAGAAAAAGCTAAATGAAGAAATTCAGCAATATAAGGATGACACAGCTAGAATAGAAGCTAAAATTTTAGAAATTGCAAACCAAAATCAAGAATTTAATATTCAGTATACGGGGGGAACCATGATATGGCCTGTTGCTATTTCTGGTACAGGAATTACATCTTATTATGGTAGCAGAGAACATCCAATAGCAGGAGTAGTCCGTTTCCATCAAGGTATTGACATTGGAAACACTGGATATGGAGCCCCTGTGGTAGCAGTAGCAGATGGTGTAGTTACCTATGCAGGATGGCTTGGCTCCTATGGAAATTGTGTTATGGTTTACCACGGAGATGGTATTACTACTTTATATGGACATGGACAACAAGTATTAACGCAAAATGGAGCAGAAGTAAAACAAGGAGACATCATTATGGAAACAGGTTCTACAGGAAACTCTACAGGTCCACACTTACATTTTGAAATTAGAATAAATGGAAGCACTACAAATCCATTAAACTATGTAAAAGAGCCATAGGAAAAAATATTATAAAAGAATAAGTAAAAAATATAGTGATGAAAATCTACTGTTATCACTACAAAATAATAAATTCACTATATTTTTTGTGGTTATACAAAAGCAACAAATAGTACTAACATAATTTTAGTAAAAATAGAATAAGTATAGAATAAAGCTTAAATAAAGAAAAACTAAAAAATATAACAACACTTGAAATAATAAATAATAGCAAAAAATAAAACAAATAAAAGAAAATTTAAAATGGAAAGGAGATTCGTATAATGAAATAGAGTCATTATACGAGAAATATAAATGGAAAAGAACAACACACAAAAAGTTTATAAAATAATAATGCTTGTTTTAATTGTCATTATTGTTACATCATTAATTACCGCATTTTTAACTTACCAATATTTAACTAGTTCAAATGGAATTGGAATAGGTAAAACGAATAGTTCTTTATCTGGCTTAGAATATACTCTTTCCCAATTTAGAAGCGAACTAGAAAGAAAATACATAGGAGAAATCAATGATGAAGACCTAATTGAAGGAGCAATTAAAGGCTATGTAGCAGGTCTTGGAGATCCATATACCGTATATTATACAAAAGAAGAAATGGACGACATTATGCAAGAAACCAATGGTAATTATGTAGGAATTGGAATTTATATGACATTAGATACAGAAAAAAATGCTATACTTGTTCTTAGTCCAATAGAAAATTCTCCTGCAGAAGAAGCAGGATTAATGCCAGGAGATATTATTACAAAAGTAGATGGTGTAAGCTATACTGGTGACCAATTAGATGAAGCTTCTAATAAAATAAAAGGAAAAGAGGGAACGAAAGTTACTTTAGAAATTCTAAGAGGAGAAGAAACCAAAACTTTTGAAATAGAAAGAAGAACCGTATTAATTAGCCATATTACTACAAAAGTATTAGAAAACAATATTGGATATATTGCAATATCGGACTTTGAAGGTGGTTGTGCTGATGAATTTAGAGAAAAATATTTAGAATTAGAAAAACAAGGAATTACCAAACTAATTATAGATATTCGTGATAATGGTGGAGGTATTGTAGATGAAGCACTAGAAATTGCAGAAATGATAACAGATAAGGGCTCTACCTTACTAATTACCACAGATAAAAACGAAAAAGAAGATGTTACAAAATCTACATCAGATCCAATTATCAATATGCCTATTGTACTTTTAACAAATGAATATTCAGCAAGCGCTTCTGAAATTTTAGCAGCAGCTTTAAAAGAAAATGGTAAAGCTACCTTAGTAGGAACAACAACTTATGGAAAAGGAATTATTCAAGAACTACATCAATTATCAGATGGCAGTGGACTTAAAATTACAACCAATGAATATTTTACACCAAATCATAATGCTATTCATGAAATAGGAATTGAGCCAGATATAGAAGTAGAATTATCAGATGAAGCTAAAGCACAGTTAGAATTACCAGAAGAAGATGATACGCAATTACAAAAAGCAATTGAAGTGCTAAATGAAGAATAAGAAGCAATTGTCTTTACAAGATTATAATATATAACTAAAGCATTAGAATTGTCTTTTTCAATTTTAAAAACCTTTCCCCTTTTGGATAGCTGTAACTCGGAATAAATTCCTCGAACAGCTGTCACAATGGTCGCCCACGCAAGGCTTTAAAAATTTCAAAAGACAATTCTAATACTTTTTATTCAATAAATTTAGTTTTATTTTAGGAAGGCTTTTTTAGTGTAATAATTTTACAAAAAAATCTGATTTTTTTTAGAATATGTATTGACAATCTTTTTAAAATTTAGTATACTAAACAAGTCAGGAAAAACCGGGCGCATAGCTCAGCTGGGAGAGCATCTGCCTTACAAGCAGGAGGTCATAGGTTCGAGCCCTATTGCGCCCACCATTTTTTTACGGCCTGGTAGTTCAGTTGGTTAGAACGCTAGCCTGTCACGCTAGAGGTCGACGGTTCGAGCCCGTTCCAGGTCGCCATTTTTTTATATTTGCCTCGATAGCTCAGTCGGTAGAGCAAGGGACTGAAAATCCCTGTGTCAGTGGTTCGATTCCACTTCGAGGCACCATTTTTAAAAGATTATCATAAAAAATTGATAATCTTTTATTTTTATGGTATGATATCAGTATTAGAAATTAATGTAAAAAAGTTAAATGGAGGTTTCAAATGGAAATAAATTCCCCACCATATACAATAACTGATAAAATGTTAAATTTAGCAACAACTATAATGGAAAAAATTGGAGAAGCAAATTATTTTGAAAGTTTGAACAGATTTCCAGAGCTAAGAAGAAAGACAAGAATAAAGTCAATACATTCTTCTTTAGCTATTGAAAATAATCAATTATCATTGTTTCAAGTTGAAGCAGTAATAAATGGAAAAGCAGTTATCGGCGAACAAAAAGATATTCAAGAAGTTAAAAATGCATATAAAGCCTATGAACAAATTGATAATATTAATCCATATTCAGTAAAAGATTTAAAGAAAATACATGGAATATTAACTTTTGCTATTGAAGATGATAGTGGACAGTTTAGAAATCATGGAGAAGCTGTTTATGATGGTAATATCCAAATTTTTATGGCTCCACCTCATAAAATGGTTCCAACATTAATGGATAATTTATTTAAATGGATGAATCAAGCAAAAGAAAATGTTAATCCATTAATTTTATCTTCCATATTTCATTATGAATTTGTATTTATACACCCTTTTTCGGATGGAAATGGAAGAACTGCTAGACTATGGCAAACTGCAATACTTGCACATTGGAAAGAACTATTTAAATATATTCCCATAGAAACTATAATAAAAAAATATCAAGAAGAATACTATACGGCTATTCAAAATTGTAATAATGCAGGAAATTCTAATGAATTTATTGAGTTTATGCTAAAAATTATAGATGAAGCTGTAGATGGAATGATTTTAACTTCTAACCAAGAAACTACACAAGAAACTACACAAAAAACTACACAAGAAAAAATAATAAATTTAATTAAAAAAAATCCAAGCATTACACAGATTGAAATGGCTAAAACACTTGACTTAACAAGAGATGGTATATCATATAATATAAAAGCACTAAAAGAAAAAGGCATTATTGAAAGAGTAGGCTCTACCAAAAAAGGAATTTGGAAAATAAATATACCAGAATAAACATGTGACAGAATTATGCCAAGGTGAGTAAGAGCAAATTTAATGAAAAACGTTGATTTTTTGAAAAAAATATGCTATCATATGAATGGTGTTAAAAAATACCAATTACCTTATACTTAGCAAAAGGAAAAAAACTCCACTTTTACTCAGTTTAAGGCAAATAAAAATATAGGAGGTGCTAAACATGACAAAAGAAAGAAAACAAGAAATCATTAATACTTATAAAAGAGAAGAAAATGATACTGGTTCACCAGAAGTTCAAATCGCTCTTTTAACAGAAAGAATTAATGAATTAACAGCTCATTTAAAAGTTCATGTAAAAGATAACCATTCAAGAAGAGGACTTTTAAAAATGGTAGGTTCTAGAAGAAACTTACTAAATTACTTAGCTAAAAAAGATGTTCAAAGATATAGAGATATCGTTGAAAAATTAGGCTTAAGAAAATAATTATAAAATTTGGACGTTTAGCATGATAGCCAAACGTCTAAATTTATAAATTGACTTGTCAAAAAATGCACTTTTTTAAACGAAAAAAGGATATTTTTTAGAAAAAATTCAAATACTATTTACAAAGATAATATATTCAACATTAAATATTGATAATTGTATTTGTACTAATATTGATATTAATATTTTAAAATTTCAAAAGATATTTAAACAATACCTAAAATTAGATAGTAGCTTGTATTATGTGTTAAGAAAATTTTAACATATAATAGAGGTTACACTAATTTGGTATTGTTTCAATATAAATTTTGTAAACATTTAAGACAAGAAAAATGACTTTGCTATAGGTAATAAAAATAATGTTTACGTAAAAAGAAAGGAAGAATTTATCATGTTTAAAATTTATGAAACAGAACTAGCAGGAAGAAAACTAAGTATTGAAACAGGCAAAATTGCAGAACTTGCCAATGGTAGTGTAATAGTACGCTACGGAGATACTGTTGTTATGGTAAATGTAACAGCAGCAAAAGAACCAAAAGAGGGAATAGACTTTTTCCCATTATCTGTAGACTACGAAGAGAAACTATATGCAGTAGGTAAAATCCCAGGAAGCTTTACCAAAAGGGAAGGAAAGCCAACAGACAAAGCAATTTTAACTTCAAGAGCAATCGACAGACCATTAAGACCATTATTCCCAAAAGATTTTAGAAATGATACTTGTGTAGTTGCTACTGTATTATCAGTAGAACCAGATAATAGCCCAGAAGTATGTGCCATGATTGGTGCATCAGCTGCACTTTCTATTTCTGACATTCCATTTGGAGGCCCAACAGCAGCAGTAAATGTAGGATATGTAGATAATGAAATTGTTATAAATCCTACATTAGCACAAAGAGAAAAGAGCAGACTAACTTTAACAGTAGCAGGAACTTTAGATAAAATTACTATGATTGAAGCTGGTGCTGATGAAATACCAAATGAAACTATGCTAGAAGCGATTAAAAAAGCACACGAAGAAATAAAAAAGATTTGCCATTTTATACAAAACATGAAAGACGAAATAGGCAAACCAAAATTTGAATACAAATCTTTTGCTACAGATCCAGAAGTATACAAAGAAATTGAAGAAAACTTTAAAGAAAGAATGTACCAAGATGTACAAGCTACTGACAAAACCGTAAGAGATGAAAATATTGAAAAAATTACAGAAGATATTACAAACTATTTTGTAGAAAAATATGGAGAAGAAGCTACCGAAGAAAAGAAAACAGATATAGCAGATAGCATTCATGACTTAGAAAAAGCTTGTGTAAGAGAAATGATTCTAGAAGAACATAAACGTCCAGACGGTAGAAAAATAGACGAAATAAGACCATTATCTTGTGAAGTAGCTGTTCTACCAAGAGTGCATGGAAGTGCTATTTTTACAAGAGGACAAACCCAAGTTATGTCTGTAGTAACACTTGGCATGAAAAGTGAAGAACAAATGCTAGATGGTTTAGACGAAGAAACAGAAAAAAGATATATGCATCAATATAACTTCCCATCCTATAGCGTAGGAGAAGCAAGACCTTCAAGAGGTCCAGGTAGAAGAGAAATAGGACATGGAGCTTTAGCAGAAAAAGCTTTAGTACCAGTACTTCCTTCAGAAGAAGAATTTCCATATGCTATTCGTGTAGTATCTGAAGTATTATCTTCTAATGGTTCAACTTCACAGGCAAGTATTTGTGGAAGCACACTTGCCTTAATGGATGCCGGTGTACCTATTAAAAAGCCAGTAGCAGGTATCTCAACAGGACTTATAACAGATAAAAATGATCCAAATAGATATATTATGCTTACAGATATTCAAGGAATTGAAGACTTCTTTGGAGATATGGACTTTAAAGTAGGTGGAACCAAAGATGGTATTACTGCTATTCAAGTAGATATTAAAATAGATGGTCTAACTTATGACATTATTAAAGAAGCTTTTGAAAGAACAAAAGTAGCAAGAGACTATATTTTAGACAATGTAATGCTACCAGTTATTAGTAAACCAAGAGCAGAAATTTCAAAATATGCACCAAAAATTATGACCACAACGATTCATACAGAAAAAATTAAGGATGTTATTGGACCTGGTGGAAAAATGATTAATAAAATTATTGAAGAAACTGGTGTAAAAATTGACATCGAAGAAGATGGAAAAGTATTTGTTTACTCTACAGATACAGCTAATGCTCAAAAAGCAATGGATATGATTTTAGAAGTTGCTAAAGTAATTGAAGTAGGCGGAATTTATGAGGGAACTGTTACCAGAATTATGCCATTTGGAGCATTTATTGACTTAGGTGGTGGAAATGAAGGATTATTACACATTTCTAAAATTTCTCATAAAAGAGTGGAAAAGGTAGAAGATGTACTTTCTATTGGAGACGAAGTAACAGTTAAAGTTTCAGATATTGATGACCAAGGCAGAATTAATTTAAATATGAGGGATTTAGAGGTTTCTACTACAAGTGAAAATTAAGACATTAAGATTTTATGAAGTTAAAAATAATAGTTGCAAAAAAGAAAAGGAAATAGTATAATTAATATTGTGAAGAAAACAAGCATACAATAGAAAAGTAAAGGAATTAAAAAAGGAGAGAAGAAATGGAATATCTATACATTCTACAACAAGCTTTAGTGTGGATTATTACTATATTTTGGTTATACCAATTAGCAATTAGTATTTGTTCATTAGTAAAACTAAAAGATAAGCCATTATTAGTAGAAAAAAATCATCGTTTTATGGCAATTATTCCAGCACATAACGAAGAAAATGTTGTAACAGAATTAATAGAAAGTTTAAAAAAGCAAAACTATCCAAAGGAATTACTAGATATTTATGTTATTGCAGATAATTGTACAGACCGTACTGCAGAAGTAGCAAGAAATGCAGGTGCTATTGTGTATGAAAGATTTGACCCAGAAAAGAAAACAAAAGGTTATGCTTTAAACTGGTTTTTAGCACAAAAAATTGAAGAAGATGCACCTTATGATGCATTTTGCATTTTTGATGCAGATAATATTGTACATGAAGATTTTATTAAAAACATGAATAAAAAACTTTGCCAAGGGGAAGATGTAGTACAAGGATATAGAGATATCAAAAATCCAACAGATAACTGGATTACAGCAGGATATACTATTTTCTATTGGACTATGAACCGTTTCTACCATTTAGCTAGATACAATGTAGGATTATCACCACTTATTAATGGTACTGGATTCATGGTAAAATTTGATGTAATTAAACCAGAAGGTTGGAATACAAAAACATTAACAGAAGATATTGAATTTTCTTTAAAAAGAATTATAAAAGGAAAAAAATTAGGTTGGGCAGCAGATGCGATTGTTTATGATGAACAACCATTAGGATTTAAACAAAGTTGGAAACAAAGAACAAGATGGACAGTTGGTCATATACAATGTATCAAAGAATACACAAAACCATTAGCCTTAGCAATTAAAGAACACAAAACTATGATGAATTTTGATGGATTCTTGTACATTATTGGAAGTATTCCAATGTTTGTGGCAACATTAGTATTACTATTTTTAAATTTTGTTATGTATGCAGGACAAGGAATGACAAGTGCAGAGTTAACTTTAAATATTTTGAGATATGTAATACCAACATTCCTCTTACCAATAGGAACAGCAGTTTTAATTATGTTGTTAGATAAAAGACCAATTAAACCAATGATAAAAGGACTATTATGTTATCCTTTATTCTTAGGCTCATGGCTTGCAATTAACTTTAAATGTTTATTTAAACGTGATACTAGTTGGGATAAAATCGAGCATGTTAGAAAAATTGCTATTCGTGAAATCAGCCAATAGGGACGGTACTTATTGGTTGAAAATCAGCCAACAGGGACACTCCTTTACAGAAACGTTTATAAGAGATTTCATCCTCTTTATAAAACGTATTTGCAAAGGAGTGTTATTTTTATGAAATACATATTTCAACCATTTTCTATTCAAAAATGCATCTATCCAATTATTTTCATCCTAAAAGAATCTAGACAATAGAATATAATAATGATATAATGCAAAAGAATAAAAAACATGCAGAAAATATGAAAGTATAAAATATAAAAATATATAAATAAATGAAAAAACATATAAAATACAAAAAATAAAAAATAAAAAGAGGAGAATTTTTTACATGAAAAAAGGTAAAGTAACAGAAATACCAAATAAAGAATATAATTTAAAGCAAGAAAAAAATTTAAAATATATTCATATTGCTATTATTTTATTAGGTATTATTTTTATTAGTATTCCTATCTTTCACCAAAACTTATGGTTTGATGAAAGCTATTCTGTTGGAATGGCCAATAAGAGCTTTGCTGATATTTGGTCAATAGGAAGCAATGATGTTCATCCTGTGCTATATTATTGGATTTTACATATTGTTTATTTATTATTTGGACCTAATATTTATATTTATAGAATATTATCCATGATTCCAATTGCTATATTAGGAATATTGGGCTATACTCATATTAGAAAAGATTTTGGAGAAAAAGTAGGCTTACTTTTTTCCTTTTTCGTGTTTTTTTTGCCAATTATGTGTGTATATTCAGGAGAAATTAGAATGTACACTTGGGCAATGTTACTTGTAAGCTTAATGGCAATTTATGCTTATAGAATTTATAAAAATAGCCTTCAACCACAAGAAAAACTAACAGAAGAAGAAAAAACAAAAGCTCAAAATAATCAAACAGAAAAAGAGAAAAAGAAAATAACTAAGCCAAAGGGATTTTATAAAAATTGGGTTTTATTTGCCGTTTTTAGCTTAACAGCTAGTTATACCCATTATTATGGTCTAGCAACTGCAGGAATTATTAATTTAGCATTATTTATCTATTTCATTATAAATCAAATAAAAATACATAAAAAACAATCTGAAAACAAAACCATAACAGAAAAAAGCAAATTCAATATTTTAAACTTAAAATGTTTTATTGCTTCTGCTATTATACAAATAGCTTTATATTTACCATGGCTCATTTATTTATTAGCACAATTCCAAACTGTATCAAAAGGATTTTGGATACAAACTCCTTCTATAGAAGTATGGCTACAAATTTTAACTTTTCAATTTACAGGAAATCTAGATACTATATTTTTAAAACAAGAGTTAGCACTTACTTTTAGTATTATTTTACTTGTTTATGCAATTGGCACTATGATTTATGCAATAGTAAAACATAGAAAAAGTAACAAACCAGGATTATTTGCCATTGGTGTATATGCCATTGTGATTATTTGTATTTTCATTATTTCTTTAAAAGTACCTATTTTATATGCTAGATATTTCTTAAATTTAACAGGAATCTTCATATTCTTTATGGCATTTTTTATGATAAAAGGTGGCAAGAAAATATTAACCATTCTTATTTGTATTCTTACCTTAATTACAGCAATTTTTGTAAATTACAATGTAAGTACCATGAATTATGGACCAACTAATAGCAAGCCTTTAGAATATGTGAAACAAGATTTACAACAAGATGACCTTCTTTTATTTGGCAATACAGGTAATGGATTTGTACTTAGTATGCAATTACCAGATATTGCAAACTGCTTTTTTGATGGAGATTATTGGAATGTAGAACCTGCTTACCAAGCTTTTGGTAAAAATATGAAAACCATAAAAACATTAGAGGGTTTAGATGACTATTATGGCAGAATTTGGGTTATTGATGGAGGAAATTATAACATTTATAGAGAAATGTCAGAACGTTATGGAGAAAACCTTAAATTAATTAAGCAAGACCACTTTTCCACAGAATATCATGGCTATCAATATTATATTAGTTTAGTAGAGAAAAAGTAGAAAGATAAAAAAGTAGAAAGATAAAAAGGTAAAAAAGTAAAAAGTTAAAAAAATAAAATAAAAACAATACCATAGAAGAACAACACAAATAGAAAACATAGTAACAAAAAATAAGGGGAAAATAATGAAGAAAGAAGAAAAGCTAGCAAAAAGAAAGCAAAAAGAAGAAGCTACACAAAAACAACAAAGTAATAACAAAAGTAAAATAGAAAATATTATAGTATCAAAATGGTTCCATATTTTAATTATCATATTAGGTAGCATCTTTATTCTATTGGGAGCATTTCACACAGAGGTATGGTTTGATGAAAGTTATACCATAGCTCTAGTTTCCCATGATATTAGTGAAATTATTCGTATCGATAGCAATGATGTTCATCCTGTTTTATATTATTTATTATTAAAAGCAGTTACTTGTATTTTTGGAAACTCTATTTTAATAGCTAGGCTATTTTCTGTATCAGCAGGGATTTTAATAGGAATTTTAGGATTTACGCATATTCGTAAAGATTTTGGACCAAAAGTAGGGCTAGCTTTCTCCTTTTTAATGCTATTCCTTCCTTTTATGGCAATGTATGGAATGGAAATTAGAATGTATAGTTGGACTATGCTATTTACTACTTTATCTGGCATATATGCTTACAGAAGTATCAAACAAGAAAAAAAGAGAAATTGGCTTTTGTTTGCTATAGCTAGCTTATGTGCTGCCCACTGCCACTATTATGGACTAGTAGCAGTTGCTATTATTAATGCTTTATTATTACTACATATTTTATTTTCACAAAAAATGTATGAAGAAAAAATACCATACTATACTTCTTATGAAGATTTTCTAATACAAAAGAAAAAGTTAAAAAAGAAATATATTTTTAGATTTTTATTTACAGCAATTATAGAAATTATAGGCTATCTACCATGGCTATTTGTATTTCTAACACAAGCACGGAAAAGTAAGTCAGTCTTATTGGATTCCATTTAACTGGACAGATTCTATAGCAGCACCTTTAGGAGTACAATTTAATGGAAGATTAAGTGTTACTATTAGTACCATTTTTACAATTATTATGTACAGCTACTTAATTTACCAGATTATTTGCCATAAAAAACAAAAAAAGAATTTAACTATTATTTGGTATTGCTTATTAGTACATTATATCTTGTTTTTTTCTATGTTAATTGTTACTATATTTATAAGACCAATTATGTATTATCGTTATATGTTAATTACAAGTGGAATTATTCTTTTCCCATTTGCCTATTTCTTATTTAGCAATTCCACCAAACACCAGAAAATTATTTCTAGTATTGTAGTAATGATTATTCTAGGTTTGAGTATATATAATAATAGCATTATTATAGAAGAAAATTATGATTCTACTAATGGAGAAGAAGTTCGCTATATTCAAGAACAATATAAAGAAGGAGATATGATTTTATATCAGGATTATTTCCATGCAAGTAATATTTTTGTACAGATGCCAGAATATAATTGGTATTTATATCACATAGATCCAAACCATGATGTAACACCTTTTGAAAACTATAGTCCACCACTAAAAATTACTTTTGAGGAAGATTTTTTAGATGATTATCATGGCAGAATGATTTTAATTGACCATGAAGGATTAGAGTGGTACAATGAAATGGCAGAAAAATATGATTTAAAAGAAATAGCAAGAAAGAAAATTAGACCAAAATATAGAGGATTTGTATATCAAATTATTACTGTAGAAAAAGAGTAGAAAGGAAGAAACTAAATTGCAACTTTTTAATAATTTAATTTCTAATGAAGAAATAAAAGTATATGCCTTTGTAGGACCATCTGGAACAGGGAAAAGTTATCGTGCCCAAATGGTAGCAAATGAAAATAAAATCCACTATATTATTGATGATGGATTGTTAATTCATGATAATAATGTAGTAGCAGGAACTTCTGCTAAAAAAGCACCTACCAAAGTAGAAACTGTAAAAAAGGCAATCTTTGTAAATGAAAAAGATAGAAACGAAATGAAAAAGGCAATTAGAAGACTAAAACCAGAATCTATTTTAATTCTGGGTACTTCAGATGGAATGGTAGATAAAATTGCAGAAAATTTGGGACTTTCCAAACCAGAAAAAAGAATTTATATTCAAGATGTCGCAACAGAAACAGAAATGGAAACAGCCAAAAGAATTCGTACTACACAAGGAAAACATGTTATTCCTGTACCAACCTTTGAAATCAAAAAAGACTTTTCAGGCTATATTTTAGACCCATTACAAATTTTTAAATTCAAAGGTAAAGGAAATGACCCTTATATGGCAGAAAAATCAATTATTAGGCCAACCTTTAGTTATTTAGGAAATTTTACTATTTCCGATACAGTCTTTCGCCAAATTGCAGAATATTTAGCAAAGAAAACAGATGCCATTTACAAAGTTATGAGAACTAGAGTAGAAAGTACACCAGAAGGACCTAACATTTATATGGAGGTTTCTATTAATTATGGGTTTAACATTTTGGAAACTTTAAGAGAGTTCAAACAAAAAATAAAAAAAGAGATAGAAAAATTAACTACTATGAATGTGCAACAAGTAACCATTGTAGCAAAAGGAATACATATGCTAGAGCCAGAAGAATTGCAAAAAATAGAAGAAAAAAATATACAGCAAGAACAAGAAAATGTGCAAACTTTAGAAGAAAAGAAAGAAAAAACAGAAAAGCAAGAAAGCCAAAATAAAGGAGAAAATGAATAGGAGGAGAAAAAATGTCGTTTATTGTAGCAATAGATGGACCAGCAGGAACCGGAAAAGGAACCATTACAAAATTAATAGCACAGGAATTAAATCTACTTAATATAGACACAGGAGCAATGTATCGATGTGTAGCATTAGAATGTTTAAGAAAAGGAATTAATTCTATTGAATCTACAGAAGAAAAAGAAAAAATTATAGAAATTGCCAAAAATATTAATATTCAAATGCAAAATATAAATGGAGAAATTACAGTATATTTAAATGGAGAAGATGTAAGTAAGCAAATAAGAACCAAAGAAGTAAGTAATTTTGTATCTCCTGTATCTTCTATCCGGAGAAGTACGTGAAATTATGGTAGACTTGCAAAGAAAAATGGCAGAAAATCAGGATGTTATTATGGAAGGAAGAGATATTACCACAGTAGTATTTCCAAATGCAGATGTCAAAATCTACTTAGATGCAGATGTAGAAGAAAGAGCAAAAAGAAGATTTTTAGAAAACCAAGAAAAGGGAATTGTAGCAACCTATGAAGAAACTTTAGAAGATATGAAAAAAAGAGATTATAATGACATGCATAAACCAGTAGGAGCCTTAAAAATAGCTGGAGATGCAATAGTAATAGACACTACACATATAAGTATTGGACAAGTTAAGGAAAAGGTAAAAGAAATTATTTTAGAAAAAAGATAAAATAGGTTGCTTTTTGTAGATTGATAGTATAAAATAATAAAAAATAAATATGTTTTGTATAAAGGAGGAGAGTATGTCAATATTAGTAACTGGTGGGACGGGTTACATAGGTAGTCATACAGTAGTAGAATTATTAAATATTGGAAAAGAAGTAGTTATCTTAGATGATTTTTCTAATAGTAAACCAGATGTATTGCAAAGTATAAAAAAGATAACTGGAAAAGAGGTAAAATTCTATGAAGTAAATTATTTAGATAGAGAATCTTTAGAAAAAATTTTTGAAGAAAATGAGATTGAAGCTGTTATGAATTTTGCAGGATTCAAAGCTGTAGGAGAATCTGTTAAAGAACCATTAAAATATTATTATAATAATGTTTCAGGTGCAATTATGTTATTACAGACTATGCAAAAATATAATGTGAAGAGTTTTGTATTTAGTTCATCTGCAACTGTTTATGGGGAAAGAAAAGAAATACAGTATACAGAAGAAATGAAAAGAGGAGAAACTACCAATCCTTATGGAACTACTAAATCTATGATAGAAACAATCTTAGAAGACCTTTATAATTCAGATAAGGAATGGGATATTGCAATTCTAAGATATTTTAATCCAGTAGGAGCACATGAAAGTGGGTTAATTGGAGAAAATCCACAAGGAATTCCTAACAACTTAATGCCATTTATCATGAAAGTAGCCAATAAAGAACTAGACCATCTTAATATTTTTGGAAATGATTACAAAGAAACAAAAGATGGTACAGGTGCTAGAGATTTTCTACATGTTGTAGATTTAGCAAAAGGTCATATTAAAGCCTTAGAAAAATTAGAAAAAGAAAAATCAGGCATTTATATATATAATTTAGGAACAGGTAAACCTTATACGGTTCAAGAAATGGTAGATACCTTTATGAGAGTAAATAAAGTACAAGTTCCTTATCAATATACAGCAAGAAGAGAAGGAGACTTACCAATATACTATGCTGATGCTACAAAAGCTAAAAATGAATTAGGATGGGTAGCAAATAAAAATTTAGAAGATATGTGTAGAGATTCTTGGAATTATATTCATAAAAAAAGTAATAGGAGGACTATATGAAAAAGGCATTGATGTTAGCCTCAGTAGCATCTATGATAGAACAATTCAATATGAACAACATAAAAATTCTTCAACAATTAGGATATGAAGTAGAAGTAGCAGCCAATTTTACAGATGGAGGAACCTTAGATCATAATAGACTAGAAGAATTTAAAAAAGAATTAGATGAAAAGAAAATTAAATATATAGACATACCTTTTGAAAGAAGTCCATTTTCTGTAAAAAATATAAAAGCATATCGATTAATAAAAAAACTAATAAAAGAAGAGAATTATGAATTAATCCATGTACATTCTCCAGTAGGAAGTGTATTGGGGAGATTGGCTGCAAGAAAAACTAATGCAAAAGTTATTTATACTGCTCATGGTTTTCACTTTTTTAAAGGAGCTCCTTTAAAATATTGGTTAATGTTTTATCCTATAGAAAAATGGCTATCAAAATATACAGATATTTTAATTACCATTAATAAAGAAGATTATGAAATAGCCAAAAAGAAGTTTAAGGCTAAAAATATACAATTAGTGCACGGAATAGGAGTAGACAAAAATAGATTTGATTTTGAAATGTCAAAGGAAGAAAGAAAACAACTAAGAGAAAAACTTAAACTAAAAGAAGATGACTTCGTAATGATTTATGTGGCTGAACTTAGTGTTAGAAAAAACCAAGAGATGCTATTAAATGCTATGACAAAACTAATAAAACAAAATAAGAAAATCAAATTATTACTAGTAGGAAAAGATTCTTTGGATGGAAAATTACAAAAATTTTGTAAAGAAAATCAACTGGAAAATAATGTTCAATTTCTAGGATATCGAAAAGATATTCCTCAATTATTGAAAATATCTGACTTATTAGTATCTACTTCAAAGCAAGAAGGACTGCCTGTTAATATTATGGAAGGATTAATTGCAGGGCTTCCTGTTATTGTAACTGATTGTAGGGGCAATAGAGATTTAATAACAGATGGTGTTAATGGTTACATTGTAAAAGATGAACAATTATTGATTAAAAGAATTTTAGAATTAGTATCTAAAAGAAAAATGGACAAGTTAAGTACTAAAGAATTTGAGAAAGAAGAAATTGAAAAGAAGATGAGAGATATTTATCAAATGAAAAAGTAAGTTAGTATTTAATAAAATAAAGAATTGAAATAGTATGAAGAATTAATAAAAAAATAAAAATAGAAAAGGAGAATAAAAAATGTCATTGTATCAAGATTTATTAAATAAAAAAGAAAAACTTTGTGTGGTAGGGCTTGGCTATGTAGGAATGCCACTAGCAGTTGCTTTTTCTAAAAAAGTAGATGTAATTGGTTATGATATTAACAATATAAAAATAGAAAAGTATAAAAAAGGTATAGACCCAACTAGTGAAGTAGGAGACGAAGAAGTAAAAAAATGTAAAGTACAATTTACAAGTAGGGAAGAAGATATTCAAAAAGCAAAATTTCATATTGTTGCAGTACCTACTCCTATTAATGCAGATAAAACTCCAGATTTAGCACCAGTAATAGGGGCTAGTGAAATACTAGGAAGAAACTTAACAAAAGGTTCTGTAGTTGTTTATGAATCTACTGTATATCCAGGGGTTACAGAAGATATCTGTATACCTATTCTAGAAGAAAAATCTGGATTAAAATGTGGTGTGGATTTTAAAATTGGTTATTCTCCAGAAAGAATTAATCCAGGAGATAAAGTTCATAGATTAAATAATATTAAAAAAGTAGTTTCAGGAATGGACAAAGAAGCATTAGAAGAAATTGCCAATGTTTATGAATTAGTTATTGATGCAGGAGTACATAGAGCAAGTAGTATTAAAGTAGCAGAAGCTACTAAAGTATTGGAAAATAGTCAAAGAGATATTAATATTGCATTTATGAATGAAGTATCTATTGTATTACATAAAATGAATATTGATACAAAAGAAGTAATTGAAGCAATGAATACAAAATGGAATGCATTAGGGTTTTATCCAGGTCTTGTTGGTGGACATTGTATTGGAGTAGACCCATATTACTTTATTTATGAAGCTGAAAAATTGGGTTATAACTCTCAAATTATAGCATCAGCTAGAAAAATTAACAATTTGATGAGTGATTTTGTAGCAGAAGGAATTATTAAAGAACTAATCTTAGCTGATAAAACAGTAAGTAAAGCAAAAGTTGCTATTTTAGGACTTACTTTTAAAGAAAATTGTCCAGATATTAGAAATACAAGAGTAGTAGATATTATTCATAAATTAAGAGAATATAATATTGAACCAATCGTAATAGATCCATTAGCAGATAAAGAAGAAACAGAAAAAGAATATGGAATTAAGTTAACAAGTATGGAAAAAATAAAAGATATTGACTGTCTTGTAATTGCAGTAGCACATCAACAATTTAAAGAATTAACGAAAGAGCAAATAAAAGCATTTTTCCCACAAAAAGAAGAAAATAAAAATATCATTGTTGATATTAAAGGAATATTAGATAAAGAAAAAGTATTGAATGACGGATATGCATATTGGAGGTTATAATATTGAAACCAATTTTAACAATTGTTATTCCTTGTTATAATAGTGAAGAAACAATTGAATGTACATTGAGCACAATTATAGATATTCAAAATATTGAAATAATATTAATTAATGATGGTTCAACTGATAATACACATACAATTATAAAAAAATATTTAGAAGATTATAAAAATATAAAATATGAGTATCAAAACAATAAGGGACCAGGAGCTGCTAGAAATAAGGGAATAGAAATGGCTACTGGAGATTATATTATGTTTTTGGACTCGGATGATAAAATTAAAACAGAGAATTTATGCGAATTAATAGATAAATATTTAAAATATAAACAGTATGATGTAATTTATTATAATTTTGAACAAATTTTGCCAAATGGACAAGTTTATAATACCTACCGATTAGAAAAATTTAAAGAACTAAGTAAAGAAGAACTAATTAAAAATACTATTTCATGGAACTTACCATGGGGACAATTTAAAATTATAGAAAGCAGGATTATAAAGGAGAATAATATTTATTTTGATGAACAAGTAAAAAATTCAGAAGAATTATTTTTTACTATTCAAGTTTTAGAAAATAGTAATAAAATTTTCTTTTTTGATAAAATAGTTTATCAATATTTAAAAAGAAAAGATTCTCTTTCTACTAAGATAAATTTAGAATTAAGTAAAAATACTGTAAACTTTATGGTCGCTAAATTAAAGCAAAAATTCGAGAATACTGTTTATCAAACTGTGATTTATAATTATATAGTTGTTTTTCAAATAGACTTACTAAGGCAAACAACAAACACAAAACAATATAAAATATTTAAAAAAACTTGTAAAGCAATTAGAAAAAATCTACAAAATATAAACTGCCATTATATTGCTAAAAGATATCAAATAATTTTAAAAATTATTACATTTCATTTGGATTTTTTATTATATTTGGCTTTTATAATATACTTTAGGAGGAAATAATGGATATTGAAAGGAAATACAATAGGGGCGCCAAAATTGTACTTTTCATTTCTATATTAGCTATTCCAATGCAATTAATAACTACTGCTTTAATTAGTAGAATATCATCTGAAGCATCAGGAACACTAGGCTTGTTAGAAATTTTTTATAATGGAGTTATTGCTTTCTTTATGTTAGGTGGAGAAACAGGAATTATTAAGTTACTCACCAATAAAGGAGAAACTGATAAGAAAAAAATTTTTATTATTAAATACATGATTGTATGTATTCTTTTCTTCTTAGTACTCACTTTGGGATTACGAATATTTAATATTGATATTATACAGATGATAACAGGACAAGAGGAATCTACATCCTATTTAATGTATTTTGCGGCATTATTTGTAATTATGAATAATATTTTATTAGCCTATATTAAGGAAAGTGAAAAATTTATTCATTATGCAATTGGAATTAAGTTATTTAATATAGGAAATTTGATAGCGGTACTTTATGTATTTTTCATTGCAAAAGATAGTAATATACAGAATATTTTACTTGTTTTTATGGGACTCCTACAATTAATTAATGTAATCTATATTATCATAAAAGAAAAAATATTTTCAAAAGTAAATATACAAAAACATGGAAAAATAGATTTAACAATGTTTAAATATTTATTTTTCTTATACCTTTCTATGATATTAGTATTTGTATATGATAAAATAGATCAAATTATTGTAGTAAATAAATTAGGATTATCTATTTTGGGAGGATATTATTTAGTAGTAAAAGTAGTAAATATGGTAAAGTTGCTACCAAATATATATAATTCTACGTTTTATCCATATATTTGTAAAACATTAAAAAAAGAAAATGCAAATTTTATATTAAACCATATTTTAAATAAAAATTTAATGTTTATTTATCCACTTACTATTATAGTAGTATTAAACAGTAACCTTATTATTAGTATATTATTTGGGACAGAATACTTGTCTTATAGTGTTATTTTACAAATATTAACTAGTATTGTTTTGTTTTCATCACCAACACAAATACTAAATAATTTTTTATATGCAGTAGGTGATTCTAAAAAATATTTTATAATTAGCTTTCTATCTGTTATGCTACAAGTAATTTTAATTACAGCTCTGATAGATAAATTTGGACTAATTATTGTAGTAATAGCTAGGGGAGCAAGTACTTTATTAATATTATTACTTTGCATGATAGGATTGAACAAAATGGGTTATAAAATGAAGTTAGACAAAAATTATTATATAGATAGTGCTATTACCATTTTATTATTAATAGTTACTAATATACTTAAATTTTCAAACATTGTTTATGTTGTTGTAACTATTGTATTATTAAGTATATTTGTCTTTAAAAATAGAGAATATTTATTAAATTTATTGCCAAAACATAAAATAAATATACTAGAAAAAAATGAAAATGAAGAGGAGAAAAAATGAGCATTTTTAACAATCCGTTAATTAACTATTTATATATTCAATATAAATATCAAAATCCATATTTTAAGAGATATATGAAAACCATAAAAAAATATGAAAAAGCAAATAGAAATCAGTTAGATACTTATACTATAGAACACTTAAAGAAATTACTTATTTATGCTTATGAAAATGTCCAATTCTATAAAGAAAGATTTGACAATGTTAAATTTATTCCATATGAATTTCAAAATCTAAATGATATGGAGAAAATTCCAATTTTGACCAAAAAAGATATTGCTAGCAATAAAGAAAAAATGATTTCTAAGCAGTTTAAAAATAAAAAATTGAATAAAATTACTACAGGCGGAACAACAGGAACTCCATTAGAATTTTATTTTTCAAATCAGAGTAAATATGTACGACAAGGTAATTGGGCAATTTGGAAAAAAAGAAGTCATGTTGACTATAAGTATGATAAATTTTGCTATATTGGAAGAATTCTTGGCTCTGATGTAGCTTGGAGATATACAGGAAATATTTTAGAAATCGCTTCTAATAAGCTATCTGTAGAAAATGTAAAACAAATAGTAGAAGAAATGAAAAAATTTCAACCAGTTTATATACAAGGCTATGCTTCGGCAGTTTATATACTGGCAAGTACTATTAGAAAAGAAAAAATAGATACAAAAGGCATTTCTATAAAATCTATTTTAACATCTTCAGACACATTATTTGAAGAATATAGAAAAGCAATAGAAGAAGTCTTTCATTGCAAAATATTTGATCATTATGGTCAAAATGAAGACTGTGTAGCATCTACAGAATGTGATATACATAATGGATATCATATACATGAAGAATCTTGTTATATAGAAACTGTGGATATTAATACTAATAAAGTTATAAAAAATCAAGTAGGAAAATTAATAGGAACTAATTTATATAATTATGCAATGCCATTAATCAGATATGAAATTGGAGATATAGGTCAAATTACAAAAGAAGTTTGCAAATGTGGGGATGAACATAAAAGGATTATTCATTTTCAAGGAAGAATTGATGACATTATACAATTACCAGATGGAACTAGAATTGCTGCAGGTAGTTTAAATCAGCCAATGAAATATTCTAATCAAGAGATAGTAGAATGTCAATATATACAAGAAGATTTGCAAAACTTACATATTAACATTGTACCAGATATTAATTTTACAGAAAAGACATTGCAAAATTTTGAGAAAGAGTTAAAAAAACTAATTGGAAACACTATAAAAATACAATTTCATATTGTAGATAGTATTCCTAGACAACCAAATGGAAAATATAAATTTATTATTAATAAGGTGAAATAATATGAAATTAAAAGATAGAATTTTAGAATTTGTAAATAAACCTGTAGATAATATTTTAAGTTCGCAAACATTATATGAAGCCTTATTTGCTAATATAAATATGTACTTAGCATATCATGAAAAAAAACATGAAAAAAGGTGTCATGATGTTGCAAACTTAATTGCTAGAACACAATTGGCAGACGGAGGTTTTGATATTGGATATAATTTTTCATTTGGAGATAACATGACTAAAAAGAGCGAACAAGAATCTACTACACCAGAAATTGTTTCTCTTTTTGCACTATTAAAATATTATGAAATTTTTAAAAATGAAAATATTGTACCAAACATTAATAAAGCTGTTAATTGGATTAAAGAAAAATCCTATAAAAATGAAGATAATCTTTATGTAATTCCATATGCACCATGTTCTTATCATCAAGTACATATTACAAATGCTATTTCTTTTACTGTAGCTGCATTAGGTTATTATTCTTATCTTTTTAATGATAATACAGTAAAACCAATTTGTGCAGATATGCTAAAATACTTAAAAAGCGAATTAATTATTAAAGATAATAAGGGATATTGGAATTATTTTGAAAAATCTTTAATGAGCCAAAAAAGTTATATAAAAGTAGATAATTATCACATAGCTCAACAACTATATTATCATATTTTATTAAATAATTATTTTGAAAATAAAGATAATCAAGATATTATTAAATTAGTTACTAATTATTTACAAGATAAATTAGAACAAGGTATTGCAGTTCCATATATAGAAATAGGAGAAAAGGTAACAACAGATATTCATTCTTGGGGATATTGTTCTTTACTATTATGTGCTTTACAATGGAAAGATAAACAAATGACTTCTAAAATTTTAGATTACATTATGAAAAATATGATTGTAGAAGATCATTTTGCTCCAATCATTAAAAATACAGGGGAAATTATTAATAAACAATATTATCCAAGATCAGATGCATGGCTATTACATAGTCTATCTGAATATTTACTATTAGAAGAGAATAAGCAAGAAGTATATGAAATAGTAGAAAAAGGATTAGATAAACTAGAAAATATTAATTATAGAGGATTAGAAAATCATGTATATACATTTAGAAAAATGATTTTTTCAAACATAGTAAGAATTTTGAAAAATAGAAATAAATAATGAGGAAAAAAGATGAAAGTTTGGATTTTAACAAATGCATATATTCCAGAAAAAGGTGGATTGGTATCATATGCTAAAAATATTGCTAAAGCTATTTTAGATACTGAAGATGAAGTAGAAATTATTACATCTAATTTAAAAAAGAAAGAATTATTACCTGTGGAAATAATCGATGGTGTTAAAGTAAGTAGAATTGATTATTCCGGAATACCTAAACTATTAAAAATATTTTCACCAATTATTTACTATAAAAGAAATAAAAAATTTTTGAAAAAAATAAAATTTGGAAAAGATGATATTGTTATTTCAAGATTTTATTCCTTTGCAGCAGCAATAGAAAGCTTAAATAAGGAGGTAAAACATATTTTTATTACTCCTCTAGTGGCAGCTAAATTGCAAAAAATAGAAGCTAAAAAAGTAAAAAATATTTTTAAGAAAATCTATTCTTATCTGGTTATTCCGCAAATTAATATATTAGATAGGATGGCTATTCGTAAATCTACCATAATAGGAGTTTTAAGTAAATCTAAAAAAGAAGAAGTGGAAAAAGAATATCATATTGAAAGTAAAAAAGTAGATGTTTTTTATCCAGGAATTGATGAAAGGCGTTTTAATTTAGTAAGTAAAGAAGAAAAAATACAATTGAGAAAAAAATTAGGCTTTAAGGAACAAGAAAAAATTTTGCTTTGTGTAGCTAGATTAGAAGCTGAGAAAAACCAAGAAATTGTTATTGATTGTATGGAAAATCTAAAAGAACAAAATTATAGTTTATACTTTGTAGGTGATGGTGATAATAGACAATTGTTACAACAAAAAATAGAAGAAAGAAATCTACAAAATCAAGTTAAGTTATTAGGAGAAAAAACAAATGTAGAAGATTATTATAAAGCTTCAGATGTATTTATCTTGCCTAGTAAATATGAGGGATTTGGACATGTCTACTTAGAAGCTTTGGCTTGTGGGCTTCCTTGCATTGCAGCAAAATCTAATCCACCAGAAACGATAACAGCAAGTTCAGAAATTATTACATCAGATAAGCTAGGTAAAGTGGTGGCTTACAATAATAAAGTAGAAATACTAGAGGCAATCCAGTTTTGTATGAATACAAGTGAAAAATATAGCAATGATAGAAATCAATATGTTACACAAAAATTTAATTGGAAAAATCATTACTTACAAATTAAAGGAGTTTTAAATAGTGGAAAATAAAATAGAACATAGAAAACAATATTTAGCAATTTTAATTCCAGTTCTAATTGTATGCTTTTGGCCATTTCCATCTAAATGGATTGGCTATAGTGCTGCATTATATATTTCAGATGCGGTACTAATAGGAACTTTATTTTTGCTCGCCATAAAAAATAAATACAAACCTGAAAATAATGTAGTAAATAAATTTTTAATTGCATTTATTATTTTAAATATTATAGCGACTATTCTTGCTATCTTTAGGACAAATTTTTGGGGAATTAGACAATTTGCAGAGATTATTAGAATGATAGAGTGGTTTATTATGTACCATTATCTATATCAAACTTTAAAAGAAATTGAAACAAAGAATGTAGAAAAAATACTATATAAAGTTATTTTTATAGTTATGATTGGAATTAGTGTGATATCTACTATTGAATTATTCGATATACCAGTATTAAAAGATGGTATTTTAAAAAATATATATGAAATGGGAAAATCGGGTAATATTTTTCAATTCTTTAATAGAATATCTGGAACATTTAAAAATCCAAATATGTTTGGTGTATTTCTATCCATGATTAGTATTATATTATTAATTTCTAGAATGGAAAACAAAAAGAAAATACCACTTATTATATTGTCAGTATTTTTCCTATACTATACTGGTTCTAGAACAGCATTAATTGCAACAGTATTAGTATATATTATTATCATTATTACAAAATTGATTGCAGAAAAAAATAAAAAATTATTAAAACAGCAATTAATTATTATAGGAATTATATTGTTGGCTGTAATTTTAGTGATGCTAATTAATAAAGACTTGCTATATTCTGTTAGACTAGGAGAACTATTTGAAGACTTAGCAACTTTAAATGACAGGACTCTCATTTGGGAAAAATTTAGTACTGACATATCAAACCATTGGTTTATTGGAAATGGAATTATTAAAAATGTACAATTAATATTTGATAATGTGTTTGTTCAATATTTATATTATTATGGAATTATAGGTTGTATAATGTTAGTAACATTTTTTATATATAACTTAATAAAAGCCTTTAAATCATATTTGAAAAATAAAGAAGATATAGTTTTAACATTTTGTATAGTGATACAATTAATAATTATTATTTCTGGTATTACTATTCAAATTATGGATGTAACACAGCTCACATTCTTTTATTTCCTTTCTATAGCTTATGTGGATACAAGAAAATATTTTCAAAATAAGTCAATAGAAACAGGAAAAAAAGAAGAAATAGAAGAAGCTGCAGTTAAAACAGAAAAGCAATCAAATAATTAAAAAATAAAGGTAAGAAGATAATGGTTATTTAATTTATATATTCTAATTTTGTATTTTTACAAATAGCTGTACTAGGGGATTTAGCATCAAATAAACCAAAACTTGTGAAAGTATTTTTATGGTTTTATGGTTATTCAAACCTTTTTTACCTTTAGATTAAATACTATTTTAGTTAACTTTTTGGATAGTAAATTACGATTATGAAGCAATATTTAATAATAATTAGGAGGAAGAGATGGCAGGGAAGCACTCAAAAGACCAAGAACAAAATTTTAGAATTAATCATTCGCAGTATTATAAAACAAAATCAAAAAAAGGAAGTGAAAGTACAACAATGAAAGGACAAAAAAAGAAAAAGTCAAATAATAAATTAAATATCTTTTTTAAAATTATAGCTTTTATTTATGTTATAATAACAGCTCTGTTTTATATTTCTGTATTACGAATGAACCTCTTGCCAACTACATATATTATTGTTTTAACAATTGCGGAAATTATATTTACTTTAGCAATGGTTGTGGGGCTAGGTAAAAAACATAAAACTTATAAGTTAAATATTTTTTGTATGATAATAGTATTACTTCTTTCAGGAGTATATATTTATGTTACAAATTATACAAATGCAACAACAGATTTTTTAGGAAATGTATTTCAAGATGTTATAGAAACAGAAGAGTATTATGTGGTAGTTAGAAAGAATTCAAACTATGAACAAATAGAAGATATTCAAAATGAAGATGTTTATCTATTCCAACTTACAGAAGAAGAAAGTAATCAACTAACAGAACAGGTAGAAGTCAATTTTCAAAATAGTGACGATCTGATAAAAATGGGAGAAGAGTTGATAGATGGAGAAATTGATATTATTTATATTAGTGCTTCACAATATGATATTTTAACAGAAGAAATTGAAGATTTTGAAAATGATGTAAAAATATTGAATACTTTAAAACGTGAGATAAAATCTATTGGTAGTATGGAAACAGAAAATTCTAAACATACAATTAATGGTGGAGTTTTTAATGTTTATATTAGTGGAAATGACAAAAATAGTAGAAGAAGTGATGCAAATATTATAGTAACAGTT
The DNA here is from genome assembly GCA_902492105.1 of uncultured Clostridium sp. Lineage (GTDB taxonomy): Bacteria > Bacillota > Clostridia > TANB77 > CAG-508 > CAG-273. The sequence continues at coordinate 36,496 of CABUKD010000001.1, read as the reverse complement.
AACACAAAAACACATGAAGTACTATTAACTTCTATTCCAAGAGATTACTATGTTACACTACATGGAAAACAAGCAAAAGATAAGTTAACACATTCTGGAATTTATGGTATTAATGAAACGGTAACAACAGTAGAAGATTTATTAGATATTGACATTAATTATTATGTAAGAGTTAATTTTACAACAGTAAAAACGCTAGTGGATACTTTGGGTGGAATTGATGTATATTCAGAATATGAATTTTCAAGTTATGGATATCATTATAACCAAGGATATAATCATTTGGATGGTGCAGCAGCACTACAATTTAGTAGAGAAAGACATGCTTTTGCTAGTGGAGATAATCAAAGAGTGAAAAACCAACAAGCTGTAATTGAAGCAATTATGAAAAAAGTATTAAATAGTACAACTATTTTGACTAAATATACTAGTATTTTAAATGCTTTAGAAGGAACCTTCCAAACTAATATAGAACAAAGTGAAATTAGTAGTTTAGTAAAAGATCAACTAAACAATATGTCTTCATGGACAATTAAAACAAATGCACTTACTGGAACAGGTGCTTCAAGAACAACCTATTCTTTAGGAAGTAGTTATGCATATGTTATGATTCCAGATTCAAATTCAGTAGATGCAGCAAAAGAAGAGATTCAAGAGGTCATGGGAGAGTAATGAGATTATATTTATAAAACAATAAAAATAAAGTTTTAATAATTGGTTAAAAATATATTTATTTTGAACCAATTATTAAAACAAGGAGAAAAATGAAAACACTATTTTTAAGAATTTTATTTCTATTATTATTATGTAGTACTTTTTTTGCAATTTTTCGCTTTTCTTCTCAAAATGGAGATGAATCGGGAAGTTTAAGTAATAAAATAATGACAAAATTTATTAATGTATTTCCATATACAAAAGATTTAAGTATAGCAACTAAACTAAAATTAATAGAGCATGGAGAACCAATTTTAAGAAAATTAGCGCATTTTTCAATCTATGGGTTAGTTGGCATTTTTATTATGTCTTTTATGAGTACATTTTCTATTAGGCTATATCAAAAATTATTGGTAAGTCTAGGTGTTGGCCTTCTTTATGCAATATCTGATGAATATCATCAAAGCTTTGTGATTGGAAGAGGTCCAAGTATATTGGATGTAGGAATTGATACTGCAGGTGTATTTGCAGGAATTTTAATGGTGCTTATTGCTATTTCTGTCTATAAAGCATTAGTGGGAGATAGGAAAAATAGAATATTAAAAAAAGAAATTAGTCGCAATGCTATGGAAGAGTAGCTAAAATTAACTATTTTATAAAATTTTACAAAAACTATTTTCATATTTTATTCTATATGCTATAATAAAATTCACTAGAAAAATAACTAGTGAATTTTATTTATAGGATAGGAGGTGAAAGAAGAGATGGAAGAAAAAATTCTAGAAATCGTCACGCAAAATGCAGTAATGCTAGGAAGACTTTCAGAAAAGGTAGATAGAAATGCGGAACTAATTGCTCAAAACACCCTAGAAATAGCAAAGAATAGAGAAGCAATTGAGGAAAACAGAAAAGAGATAGCAAAGAATAGAAAAGCGATTGAAGAAAACAAAAAAGCAATAGAAGAAAATAGAAAAGAAATAGCGAAAAATAGAGAAATTATTGAAAATCATGAAAACAGAATTGATAGCATAGAAAAATACCTTATTATCATTGAAGATGCTGTTACTAACAGAATTCCGGCTCTATTTGACAAAACAAGTTGGCAAGATGACAGATTTGACAGAGATGAAGGAAGAATTAAAAAATTAGAAGAAGTAACAGAATATCATTCTTTACGTATTACATCTTTGGAGATGAAAGTCGAAGAAAATTCTTGACGTATTTCACAAAATAATACCCTATAACAGGAAAATGGAACTTAGTTATGTGATTTGCTATATGGCAGATTAGATATCTAAGTTCCATTTTATGTCAAAAATATTGGTAATAATTTTGCTATGATAGCAACAATTTTAAGTTGATTTTTATAAAAATATTAAATAACAATATAAATTGAGAAAATTAAAAAAATTAAATATACTACTACAAAATTATTAATTACTATGATATAATCTAAAAAATTAAGAAAAAGGAGTCAGTCGAGAAGAAACTATCTCGATAAAAAAATAAATGATAAGACCAATTGTTAAATTTTTAATTAATATCTTTTGCAAAATTGTATTTAGAGTAAAAAAAGTAGGAGAAGAAAATATCAAAAAAGAAGGTGCCTACATCATGTGTGCTAATCATCAATCCAACTGGGATCCACCAATTCTAGTAGCTTCTACCAAAAGGGTACTTTATATTATGGCAAAAGAAGAACTATTTAAAAACAATTTTATTAGGTGGTTTGCTAAAAAATGTGCAGTATTTCCTGTAAAAAGAGGAAAAATGGATATAGAATCTATGAAGTTTTCTTTAAAAATTCTAAAAGAAGGACAGATTCTAATGCTATTTCCAGAAGGTACAAGACATGGACTAGAAAAAAATGGAAAAGCCCAAAATGGAGCTGCCTTTTTAGCTCTGAGAACAGGAGTACCTGTTATACCAGTAGGAATACAAGGAGAAATGAAGCCATTTCATAAAGTAAAATTAAATTATGGAAAACCTTTAGATTTTAGCAAATATCAAACGAACAAACCAGAAAAAGAGTTATTAGATAAGGTAAGTAAAGAGATTATGGACAATATTATTATGTTGACAAAGGAAAAAATATAGAGTATAATTATAATGTTAAATTAATAGAATACCAAATTTCAAAAAAATGATAACTTATAAAATTATCATCAAGATAAAAAATATAGTGACTATTTAACTTTTCACTATATTTTTTGCAGTAAATAGTATAATAAAATAGAAACAAGGGGTAATGAAAATGAATAATCAAAACATTAGAAACATAGCAATTATTGCACACGTTGACCATGGAAAAACAACACTAGTAGATGCACTATTAAAACAAAGTCATGTATTTAGAGAAAATGAACAAGTATCTGAACGAATTATGGACTCAGGAGATATTGAAAAAGAAAGAGGAATTACCATTCTTTCTAAAAATACCTCTGTTATGTATAATGGCATTAAAATTAATATTGTAGATACACCAGGTCACGCAGACTTTGGTGGAGAAGTAGAACGTGTACTTAAAATGGTAGATGGTGTTCTTTTATTAGTTGATGCTTTTGAAGGACCAATGCCTCAAACCAGAGAAGTATTAAAAAAATCGCTAGCCTTAAATTTAAAACCAATTGTTGTTATTAATAAAATAGATAGACCAGGTGCAAATCCATTAAAAGTAGTAGACCAAGTACTAGAGCTATTTATTGAGCTAAATGCAAATGATGACCAACTAGATTTTCCAGTTATTTATGCATCTGCTAAAAATGGAATTGCTAAAATGAACTTAGAAGAAGAAAGCGATAATGTAACTTGTATTTTTGATACGATTATTAACACCATTCAGCCACCAAAATGTGATATGGATGGAACCATGCAATTATTAGTTTCTAATATTGATTATGATGATTATTTAGGAAGGATTGCCATTGGTAGAATTGAACGTGGAAAAATTACTTCTGGCATGAATGTAGCAGTTTGTAAAAAAGACGATAAAATTGTACAAGGAAAAATAGCAAAATTATTTACTTATCAAGGACTAAAAAGAGTAGAAGTAGAAGAAGTAGGAGCAGGAGATATTGTTTGTATTTCTGGTATTTCTGATATTAATATAGGTGAAACTGTTTGTGATCCAAACAATCCAGAAAAAATAGAATTTGTGGATATAGATGAGCCTACTGTATCTATGACATTTAGTGTAAATAATGGACCATTTGCAGGTAGAGAAGGACAGTTTGTTACATCTAGACATATTAGAGACAGATTATTTAAAGAACTAGAAAGAAATGTAAGTTTACGTGTAAAAGAAACCGATACTCCAGATAGTTTTGAAGTTTCTGGACGTGGAGAATTACACTTATCTATTTTAATTGAAACAATGAGAAGAGAAGGTTTTGAACTTTTAGTTTCTCGTCCAAAGGTTATTTTTAAAGAAATAGATGGTGTAAAATGTGAGCCAATGGAAAGATTAGTAGTAAATGTACCAGATGATTGCATTGGCAATGTTATTGAAAAACTAGGCAGAAGAAAAGCAGAAATGATTAATATGGAACCTGCAGAAGTAGGACATACAAAAGTAGAGTTTAAAATACCTGCAAGAGGATTAATAGGCTATCGTACCGAATTTTTAACAGATACCAAAGGTGAAGGTACTATGAATAGTATTTTCGATTCCTATGAACCATATAAAGGAGAAATTCAATCTAGAACAAGAGGTGTATTAGTAGCTTTTGAACAAGGAACTTCTATTACTTATGGATTATATAATGCACAAGAAAGAGGAGAACTTTTAATAGGTCCAGGTGTAGAAGTATATGAAGGAATGATTGTTGGAATCAATTCTAGAAATGAAGATATTTCTATTAATGTATGTAAAGAAAAACATTTAACAAATACAAGAGCTTCTGGTTCAGATGATGCACTTCGCTTAGTACCACCAATTCAAATGTCATTAGAAAAAGCAATAGAATTTATTGCAGAAGATGAACTTGTAGAAGTAACTCCAAAAAATATTCGTTTAAGAAAGAAAATATTAGATAACAAAACAAGAGAAAGAATGGCAAGAAGAGCTACTACTGAGTAATAAATTTAAATAAGAAAGGAGAGTGTTAAGAGTAAATGGCAAAAGCTTTTGAAGATAATGAACATACGAATCAATGGATAAAAAAACAGGTACATTCATCTACAAAAAGAAGCGGATGGAATGTACAGATTTGTGCAGACCAAGAAGATAAAAGAAAAAGGCAAAAATCTTTTAAAGAAGCATTAGTGCTTCAAGATGCAAAATTAAGGCAACAGATACATGAAGTTATTAAACAAATGAAAGAACAAGGAAAATCTAAGCTTGAAGTTATCTTTGCTTTGAGCAAAATGCCAGAATTTAAACGATATTCTCCATATTTTAAAACATGGGTAGAAAATGATTATAGAGAAAATCATAACAAATCTCCTTGGACTACTATACCAATAACACAAAAAACAAAGGAAGATGAAGAAAGATAAAAAAGAAATAAATGTGTAATTATAAAAAACTAAATAAAATAGTAGAAAAGTAAGAAACAGACATAAAATAAAAAATAAGAAAGTGAACAAATACACATGAATGTAATAGAACTAGAAAAAATAAAGCAAAAAGCTTTAGAAGAACATATTCCTATTATTATGGATGACACTCTAGAAGTAGTGGCAAATATTTTAAGTAAAATAAAACCGAAAAGAATTTTAGAAATAGGAACGGCAGTTGGCTATTCAGCCATCTGCTTTTCAAGCTATTTAGCAAATGATGGAAAAATAGATACTATTGAACGAGATTCTGCTAGAGCATCTGAAGCAAGAGAAAATATCAAAAAAGTAGAAGTGGAAGATAAAATCCAAATCTATGAAGGGGATGCAGTAGAAATATTACCTACTTTACAAGAACAATATGATGTGGTGTTTATAGATGCTGCAAAAGGAAAATACCCTTTCTTTTTGCAAGAGGCTTTAAGAATGATAAAAACAGGTGGAACTATTATTGCAGATAATGTCTTGTATAAAGGATATGTAATGAGTGACTATAATAAACATAAACAACGTACTGCAGTAAGAAATTTACGAGAATATATTGCAGAAATTACACAAAATCCAAATCTTGAAACACAGATATTAGAAGTAGGAGATGGCCTTGCAATTTCAAAAATTATAAAATAAAAAAGTGGGAAAACAAATAAAAAGTAACATAAAAAAACAGCAGCCTGAAGTAGTAATTACTGCTTCAGACTGCTGTTTTAGACTCCTTTTTAATTATCAAAGGAAGAAGGAATCGTATAAAAAATGGTTTTGGTACGAGGTCCTTCTAATAAAGTAAGGCACTCAATTACAGCAGTTAATTCAATATTTGTTGGTCTAGATAAAAACGGTCTTAATAGATACTTATCTAATTTCCATTTTGAAACTACTACTACAAATAACAAAATAACCAATAAACATAAAAAGGGATAAAGCAGAGTAGAGTTATCTATAGGAATAAAAGAAAAAGTAAAACCAGAAATATAGCAAACAAAAAGCATCAAAGAAACTGTTAAAGTGCAATCTCTATCATAGAAAGAAAACTTCTTACATTCTTCTACCGTAGGAATTCTTTGTAATGATTCATACGCATTTTTAACCATATGCAATGCAGCATGATATTTATTTCTATTATGGAACTGTGAACATAACCAAATAGGGAAAAGTGTTACAAAAGTATACATACAAAAAGAAGCATAAATCTTTGTTGTAGTTGTCCAAGTAGTTTCTAAATCAGTAAAATTGGTTAACAATACTATTAAAGCAATACATAAGAATACACGAATTAGGCAATGTTTAAATGTAAAAATGTTAAAGCAGTATGAGCCTGTTTTCTGATGCTCTGTAAAATAAGTAATAATTTGTTTTCCATCATACCGAGATTCTACAGTGCGTTCATAAGTAGAAATAGAAACACCACCATCTTTTAGGATGCGAGTTCCCCGAATAGATACCATCTTTCTAATCCTCCTAAATAAAATAAAGAATAGTTATAGTATAGCATATGTTAACATAAAAGTCAAAAAGGAATAAGCAAAAAATATTGATGAAAAAAGCAATAAAACATATTTATAGAAAGTATGAAAAAATCTATAATAAATACTTAATACAAGAAGCAATGGTATCAATTACAAAAACAGAGGAAAGTATATAAATTATGCAAGTTTTTACTTTGTAAGAAATTTTGGCTAATATAATATTTAATTTCTTTTTAAAGAACGGATATACATGGTTAACAAATAAAATAGCAATAATGCCCCAAGCAATAGAAAAAGAAAGAGTAATACGACCATTTAAATTAAAGTAATCATTAGAATAATCCCACCAATGCATACCAAAAAGCGCATCTAACACATAACTTGTTACATACTCAAAAGCAGAAAAAAGAATAGCAGCATAAAAGAATAACTTCAAATTATTTTTTCTATATCTACCTAAAAAATAAATAAGCATTAAAGCACCATAGCCATAAATAGGACAAATAGGACCAAATAGAAAACCTCTTTTTACAAAATGCCCTAAAGTAAAAATAGCATATACAGTTTCCATTAGCCAACCAATAAAGGCAAATAAGAAAAAGTATAAGGTAAAAAGCTGAATTCTATTTAATTTAAGCTTTTTTTTGTTTTTAGAAATTTCAGTTGGATCTGTTACTATCATATTATCTAATACTTCTTCATTTTTTAAACTTTCACTATTTAAATTTTTATTACCTATAGAATCTAACATATATAAACACCCTCATTTTTTTTCTAGAACATATCTTATCAAATTATGAAAAAAAAGTAAATATATAACTTTACTTCTTAAGAGAGTCTTAAGAAAGTGTCAATGGGGACGGAGAATTTTGACAACTTTTGAATTAAGATTTAACAAAAATAAATATTTTTTTTAAAAGTTGTCAAAATTCTCCGTCCCCATTGACACAACTCCTGAAAAAATAGTAGTCAAAATAATAAAAATATGATATAATTTTATAGAAAACAAAACTACAAAACTTTTTACATAAGTGAAAGCCTTACGAAATATAGTTATGGAAAGGAATTGAAAATAAAATGAAAATACTAGTTGTAATAGACCAGTATGATGGAGCAAATAATGGAACTACCATTTCAGCAAGAAGATTTGTAGAAAACTTAAGAAAAGACGGAAATGAAGTAAGAGTTATTAGTACAGGCAAAGAAGAAAAGGATAAATATGCAGTAAAAGAATTCAAATTACCACCTATTGCTAATAGGATTGTAAAATCACAAGGAATGGAATTTGCTAAGCCAGATGAAGAAAAGTTAAGAAAAGCAATAGAATGGGCAGAAGTAGTACATTTTTATATGCCTTTTTTATTATCTAGTAAAGGACTTAAGATATGTGAAGAACTAAATAAACCAAGAACTACTGCGTTCCATGTACAGCCAGAAAATATTACTTATTCTATTGGTCTAGGCAAACAAACTAAAATTAATGATCAAATTTATTTTTTATTTAGAGATAAATTTTTTAATAGATTTCATCATATTCATTGTCCTAGTAAGCTAATTGCAGATGAATTAATCAAACATGGTTACACAGCCAAAATGCATGTGATTTCTAATGGAATTGAATCAGACTGGGTTTATAAAAAATCAGAAAAACCAGAAGAGTTAAAAGATAAAATTGTCATTACTATGGTAGGAAGACTATCTGGTGAAAAGAGACAAGATTTATTAATAGAAGCTGCTAAACAATCTAAATATGCAGATAAAATACAACTTGTTTTTGCAGGTAATGGACCAATGAAAAAGCATTATGCTAAATTAAGCGAAACACTACAAAATAAACCTATTATGGCATTTTATACCAAAGAAGAACTAAAGAAATTGCTAAGCTATACTGACTTATATGTACACACTTCAGACGCAGAAATAGAAGCAATTTCATGTATAGAAGCTATAGCTACTGGATTAGTGCCTGTTATTGCTAAAAGTGACCAATCTGCAACTAAACAATTTGCTTTAGATGAAAGAAGTCTTTTTGAAGCAGGAAATAGCACAGATTTAACGCAAAAAATTGATTATTGGCTAGATAATGTAGAAGAAAAGAAAAAACAAGAAAAAGAGTATGCAAAATTTGCAGAAAACTTTAAAATAGAAAAAAGCATGAAAAAGATGGAAGAAATGTTTCAAGAGGAAATAGAAGAACGAAGTGAATAAAAAATAAAAGAAGGAAAAAGGGCAAAAGAAAAAAATATAAAATGGAAAAGGAAAATGAGGGAATGAAAGAAGTAAAATATGATGATTTAAAAGGGGATACCCAAGTTTTTCATATGTGGGAGCCTCTAAAATTTGAAATAAAAGATAATTACCAATTTATTTGTCAAAATAACATTTTTAATTTGTTTTCTAATTTGGTATTTCATCTTTTTGCACCTATTGTATGGATACTAAATAAAGTTTTATTTGGTTTTAGAATAGAAGATAAAGAAAATATACGAAAAGTGGAAGATGGTAAAATTACCATTTCTAATCATATACATCCAATGGATTGTACCATGAATGCATTAGTAAACTTCCCTTGCAGAACTTACTTTACTAGTTTAGCAAGTAATTTTAAAATACCAGTTATTAGACATTTAATAAGACTTTTATATGCAGTACCAATTCCAAATAAACAATCACAAAAAGTTAGATGGAAACAAGAAATTAAGCAAGCTCTAAAAGAAGGGAAAACAGTACATTTCTATCCAGAAGGAGCATTGTGGCCTTATTACGAAAAAATAAGGGAATTCAAAAAAGGTGCGTTTCAATTAGCAGTAGAAGCAAATGTGCCTATTGTCCCTATTTTCTACCAATTTGAAGAACCAGAAGGTATTTTTAGTTTATATAAGAAAAAGAAATGTATCTATGCTAGAATATTAGAGCCAGTTTATCCAAATTTAAACTTGGCAGAAAAAGAAAGAATAGCAGACTTACAACAAAGAGTATTAGAACAATATCAATATGATGATTCTCAAAAAGAAGAAATGAATTATGGAGAAATAGGATTTTAATTTAATAGTACTAGAAAAATGAAAAGAAATAAAAATGTTTCAAAATATTGGATTATGATATAACATAAAATGAGATGAAAAAAGTAATAAGTATAGAATGAAAAACAAAAATAAATGAAAAAATTGATAAAAAGTAAAACAAGGAGATAAAAATAAAAAATGAAAAAACCAGAATTATTAGCACCAGCAGGATCCTTTGAAAAAGCAAAAACAGCATTTCTATATGGAGCAGATGCTGTTTATTGCGGAACAGGAACATTATCTTTAAGAAGTAGAGCAGAAGTAGATAATGACGAACTAGCAAAAACAATTGAATATGCCCATAGCATTGGAAAAAAAGTGTATGCCGCTATTAATATTTATGCTTGGGATAGCTATTATGAAGAAATAAAAAAACAAGCCAAAATGTTAAATGACTTAAAAGTAGATGCCATTATTGCCTCTGATGGTGGAGTAATGGAAATTTTAAAACAATATGCACCAGATGTGGGTATTCATGTTAGTACACAAGCAAATATTGTAAGTTACCATACAGCTAACTTTTGGCATAAAAATGGAGCATCTAGGGTTATTCTAGGAAGAGAATTAAATAAGGAACAAATAAGAGAAATTATGAACAACAAAGAAAAAGACTTAGAAGTAGAAATATTTGTTCATGGTGCCATTTGTTTTGGCTATTCTGGAAGATGTTTTTTAAGTGACTTTTTGGCAGGAAGAAGTGCCAACTTAGGAGATTGTGCGCAAAGTTGTAGATGGGCATATAATGTTTATGTAGAAGAACATAATAATCCAGGCAATTTAATGCCAGTAGAATATGACGAAAAAGGTACCTATATTTTTTCATCTAAAGATTTATGTTTAATAAAAGAAATTCCAGAAATTATAGAAATGGGAATCGATAGTTTAAAAATAGAAGGAAGACTAAAAACAGAATATTATTTAGCATCTGTTGTAAATGCTTATCGCAATGCTATTGATGATTATATGAAAGACACAAAAAATTATGATGCAACAAAATATTTAAAAGAGTTAGAAAAAACAAAAACAAGAGGGCTAACCACTTTTTATTTTAATGATAGAAACAACAAAGACTCTCAAGAATATGAAGGAAAACAATATAATCCAAATTATGAATTTGGGGGAAAAGTATTAGTAAACAATATAAAAAAAGATGAAATCATGATAAAAAAAGAAAATATAACAAAACAAGAAAATATAACAAAACAAGAAAAAAAAGAAGAAAATAACGAAAATAGTGAAAACAAAGAAAATAGTAAAAACACAGAAAACAATGTAAAAGAAGGAATAGTATTTAGTAATAAGAATCAAATTTGTTTAGTAGAAATTAGAAATAAATTAACTGTTGGTGACAAAATGGAAATATTAATACCAAACCAAATAGAAACAGTTCCTTTCCAAATTGAAAAACTATGGGACACAGAAACAAGAGAAGAAATATCAACAGTAAACCCAGGAAAAGCTGGACAAACAGTGCTTATGCCTCTACCAATTCAAGCAGAAAAAGGTTGGATTTTGAGAAGAGGCAAGTAAGTTGGGGACGGTTCCGAGTAGCCCCTAATGGGGCCACTTGGGACAGTTCTTTTTTAACTTATTTAAAAAAGAGAAAAGAGTGTCCCTGTTGGTCGATTTTCAGTCAAAAAGGACCGTCCCTACTGGCTGACTTTTTCAAACTTTAAACCAATATAAAAACCTAAAATAAATAATCCAATAGAGATAAAACCTTCTAAACTAAAGTTAAAGCCAGGATATAAAATAAGAACAGAGCCTAATACAAATCCAATAATGGCATAAAAAGTTTGTGTATAATAATGGTTTAACAAAAATTGAATTATTTTTAAAAATAAGAGACTTCCAAGTAAAACTCCAATTGCCATAGGAATTAGTATAGATAAATTTACGCTAGCAATAGCACCTAAATAAAGGTTATAAACACCGTAAACACATTAAAATAACACTACTACTTACGCCAGGAACTACAATACCAATGGCCATAAGAAATCCAGAAAGTATAAAATAGAAAAAGTTGTTTTCTCCTAAATCTAAGTTAATGAGATTTGGCAATATAGTCTCTAATTTAACAGAAAGAAAACCAATAAAAAAAGCAATTACTAGAAAAATGAGATGGGAAAGTCGAAAACCGTTTTTCTGATTTGCTTGCTTGAATAATACAGGAATACTACCTAAAATAAGACCGATAAAGCAAAACTTAGTTGGCATAGGGTATTCATTAAAGAGAAAATTAAGCAATTTACCTACTAATAACACTCCTGTAATTCCACCAAGACCAATAGGAAGAAGAAAAATAACATTTTTCTTAAAGTCATGAAATAAGTTTAGAACACTATCAATTAATTTTTCATAAATACCAAGAATAACACAAAAAACACCACTACTAATACCTGGCAAAATTGCACCACTACCAATTAAAATCCCTTTACAATAATCAATAAGAAATTTCATATTTTGTACATTTACCCTTTCTTTATTTTATAAAAAAATATGCAAGAAATGAAAAAAAATTCATAAAAATGATTGACAAAATACGAAATACCATTTATAATATTATTTGTTCATGCAAAAAGAATGAACAAACTAAATAATAATGCAGGTGTAGTTCAATGGTAGAATTCCAGCCTTCCAAGCTGGCTATGTGGGTTCGATTCCCATCACCTGCTCCATTTGAATACAACTTACGGACTATAATGGCTCGTAAGTTTTTATTTTATATAAAACTTTAATGTTCTCTTTCTAGGAAGGAGGACATTTTTTATGCTTGAATTTAAAATCTTAGAAGAACTTAAACCTAATCCAAAAATAATAGAACTTATTAAAAACTACACTTACAAAACTAAAAAAGGAAAAATCAAAGTTCTTCTACATACTAATTTACAAATTATAGAACCAACTGAATATCTAATTACGCATCCTATTACTCTTACTATTCTTGAGTACAAAGTAAATGAAATCAGTAATAAACCATTTTACATTAAAGAACATAAAGCAAAATATAACTTAAAAGAAATAGAAAATATTATAAAAAAATACAAATATTAAATTTTTTTTGAAAATACACTTCGTAAAAGTGCCTTTTAGCGAGGAAACATATGAGAGGATTAATTTTTTTCAAATTCAGTCTGCTTTTTTGAGTTTTAGTTAGGAAACATATGAGAAGATTAATTTTTTTAAAAATCTAGGTTGCTATTTTAAACTTAAGTGAGGAAACAAGTGAGAGGAATATTAATCCTTCTCAAAAATGAAGAAAGGAGGAATTTTATGAGATGTGGTGTTTATGTAAGAGTTAGTACAGATGATCAAAGAGATAATGGTTATTCTATTGATTCACAACTTAGAATGATTAAAGAGTATTGTGAAAAGAATGATTATAGTATCGTTGATGTTTACAATGATGCAGGACATTCTGGAAAAGATTTAATGAGACCAGAAATGCAAAGATTACTTGCTGATATAAAATCTAAAAAGATTGACAAATTAATTGCTATTAAAGTAGATAGACTTACAAGAAATAATTATGATGGATTTTGGCTTTTAAATTACTGTGAAGAACACTATGTTAAAATAGAATTAATATTAGAACCTTATGATGTATCTACTGCTAATGGTGAAATGATATTTGGAATGAACTTAGTATTTGGTCAACGAGAAAGAAAAGAAATTGGAGCAAGAACAAAAAGAGCTATGGAAGAAATGGCTTTAGAAAAAATACACCCTAGTAAAGCACCTTATGGCTATGTTAGAAATAAAAATACTGGTCATTTAGAAATAGAACCTATTGAATCACAAGTAGTAAAAGAAATATTTGAACTATGCAAAAAAGGACACTCCACAAGAAATATAGCAACTATTATGCACGATAATAACGCTTACTTAAAACAAGGAAAATGGTTATCAGATAGAGTTTATAAAATACTTACTAATTCAATTTATATTGGAATATTTGAATATGGAAAGTATAAAAGAAAACCTCAAGATATTTTAAGAGTCGAAAATTATTGTGAACCAATTATTGATATAAATACTTGGAATGCAACTAGAAATGTATTAGTTAAAAATAAACATTCTAATTATGGTGAGCACATTCATTTATTTTCAGGATTAGTTAAATGCCCTTTATGTGGAGAAATTATGAGTTCATCAGAATCATTTAAATATCCTAATGGAAAGCAAAAAGTATATTACCACTTAAGATGTAAAAACACTAATTGTAAAGGTTATGGATATCATTATAATACAGAAAAGATAGAAGAAAAATTAAAACAAATATTAGAAGAGTTAACAATATTTATGCTTTCTATGAATAATGAAATTATTACTTGTAATTCTACTAAAAGTAATGATGTAAAAGAAATAGAAAAAGCTATTGAAAAATTAAAAATGCAGGAAAAAAGATTAGTTGATTTATATTTAAGCTCTACTTTGAATGTAGAAACAATTAATCACAAAAATGAAGTAATAAAGAAAGAAATAGATAAATTAAATAAAAAGAAAACAACTCTTGATCCAGATAATTCTTCAAAAGAATATACAATAGAACTTGTTAAAAAATTAGACTGTATTGAAGAAAACGACAAATTAATTTTTACAAATATTAAAAATATAGGATTTACTTTTCTTTATGATTTACTAACAAGAAAAGCTAAAAGAGATTTAATTCATAGACTTATATCTCAAATAGAAATAACAAGAGATAAAAACTATAACATTGATGTTAAAAATATAAAATTTACAGATGAACTAATAACAAAAAGCAGTAAAGAATATATAAAATATCTTAATAAAATTATGGAAAACAACAATATTGGTATCAAATTTTATAAAGAAATTAACAAAGAAAAATTAAAAAATATAGAAGTAGATTATGATATTTTATCTATTAAAAAAATGAAATCAAATAAATATTCAAATGAATTTTTAGAATATTTTATATCAAAATCAAGAGAACATTTATATATTGATGGCATTATTAGCTGTCCTTATGTTGAAGAAAACAAACTAAAAGATATTTTAATATTAGTACCTAAAAAAGATATTGCAGTCACTAATTAAATAAAGAAATGGAGAGATGAAAATGAAATTAATTTATACACGAAATGGAAATTATTTATTACCAAATTTAACTATAAAAAATCAAAATACTAAAGGAATAAACAAATATGGATATTTAAGATTACACTATTTAAAGGAAAATAAGAAAGCTCTTTACACTACACTTTTAATGACTAATGAACTTACTAATCATCTTATTTCAGTTAGTAAAAATAGTGAAGATAGATTACAAATATTAATGAAAAATTACAAAAATTCAGATGAAAAACTATCTGAAAAAAATAAAGAAATTAATCATATAGAATGGTCAAAACTTATGAACAATTACAAAAATATGGCTGAAGAAATAATCTTAAAAGAATTAATATTTATTTAAAAAGTGTATGTACTAGATATAATTTTTTGTCTAGCCAGCACTGAATTTGTACACTCGCACAAATTCGTATATGGGGAAATCCCCAATCCCCTTACATAAGAAAGGAGGTGGAAAAGATGAGAAAAAGAAAGATTGAAAAAACATTGTATTTATCTGAAGAAGAAAATAAAATTTTAGAAGAAAAATGTAAAAAATTGAATTTAAGTAAGTCAGATTATATTAGAAAATTGATTAAAGAATATACTCCTATCAAAGCTGATATGAGTATACTAGAAAAACATCGTGATGAATTCAAAATGATTGGAAATGGACTTAATACTATTGCTAGGGATGCACATAGATATGGTTATATTAAAGAACATGATTTAAATCATTATTTAACTTGGTTGAATGATATATGTGACGATATAAAATTCAATTTAAACATCGAATAATATTTTTAAAAAATTGGATAGAAATATCCGATTTTTTCTTTAGCAATTTTAGTCGAAGTATGGAAAATATAAGCAATATATAGTATAATATTAACAGAAAAAAACGCACATCAAAATTAAGATAATTAAATGGTTTTAACGTAAGGAGTTGTAATAATGGAAACTACTAATCTATCAAAAATTAGAAGAAATAAAATGTTAAATACAATTAACGAAATTAAAAAAAATATTACTGATGAAGAAACATTAACTAATTTATCAATGATAGAAAATGAATTGACTAAAAAGAAATATGGACTTATATGGGAAGAACACGAAGAAAGAGTTGATAAAGAGTTAGAAACTCAGATACCTACTTTTGAAGAAGTAAAAGATAAAGAAATAGTATCTAATCCAAAAGATAAGTTTAATTTTTTATTAGAGGGAGATAATCTTCATAGTTTATATCTATTAGAAAAAACTCATAAAGGATTAATCGATGTAATCTATATTGATCCTCCATATAATACAGGTAGCGATGATTTTATTTATAATGATAAAATTATTGATAATGAAGATGGATACAAACATTCTAAATGGTTATCTTTTATGGAAAAAAGACTAAGAATAGCAAAAGAATTACTTAATGATAAAGGTATAATTTTTATTTCGATAGATGATAATGAAATAGCACAGTTAAAACTACTTTGTGATGATATTTTTAATGAAACTAATAGGATATCCATTCATCATATTCAAGTTAGATATGCAGAAAAGTCTTTAGCTGATGGAAAATCAGTTAAACCAGTAATGGAATATGTATTAGTCTACGCTAAAGATTACAGTCAGTTTAAAATAAATTTACCAAAAGAAGAATATACTGATGCTAGTTTTATTTATGAAATTAAAGAAATTTCGAGTGGAACTACCATTAAACATAAAGATAATACTGAAATTAAAGTGTTTAAGCCTAACGAATGGATAATAGAAAAAAAAGAACAATCAAATATTAACTTACTTAAAGAAACTTGGGTTTCAGGAACAATTTATTCTAAAATGTCATATGGTCAAGTCGTTAGAAAATATATAGAACCAAGATATAATATAGATGGTCTAGGATGCTTATATAAAGTGATTGGTCGTGGTGATGATGGATTAGGATACAGATATTATGTTGGACCTGCAAAAAAAGGCTCTACTAGGTGCAAAATGTACTCTGGAATGCCATTATCTAGAGTTGAAGAAATAAACTCTCAACATGGCTCTTTTAGGGAAGTACCTATTTCTAATTTAATGAATTTTGCAGCTGATTTTGGTAATATTCGCCACGAAGGAAATATACCTTTTAATAGTGGAAAAAAGCCAGCCAAGATGCTGAAAGAACTTATAAATTATCATACAAAAAAAGACGCTACTATTTTAGATTTTTTTGCAGGTTCTGGTAGTACTGCTCAAGCAGTATTAGAACTAAATAGCGAGGATAACGGACAAAGGCATTTTATTCTATGTACTAATAATGAAAATCAAATTTGTGAAAATATAACTTACAAGAGAATAAAAAACGTGATTGAAGGTTATGGAAAATATAATCCATTAGAAGCAAATTTAAAATATTATAAATGCACATATATACCAAGAATTAATACTGAAGATGAAAATCTTCACAATAATTTACTAATTAATATTAAAAATCTTATTCAATTAGAAAACGGTATTGAAATAGATGACAATAAAATTAGAGTTTATTTAGACGAAGATGAATTAGATAAATTTAGTAAAAATCAAAGTGAATTAGATGTCTGCGAAAAAGTATATATATCTTCAGATATACTCTTAACATCAACGCAAGAATCTATATTTAAAAATAATAATATTGAAGTATATATCATACCAGAATATTATTTTGAAGATGAAATTATGGAGGTAATGTAAATGCAAGGAATTAAATTAAAAAAATTTCAACTTGATACAGTAAATAAATTATTAGATGCTACAAGTATTGGTACTAAAAAAGAAATATTAGTACAAGCACCTACTGGATCTGGTAAAACAATTATATTACTTTCATATATTGAAGAATATTTTAAAGAAAATAAAAATGTTTTATTTGTATGGCTTACTCCTGGTAAAGGAGATTTAGAAGAACAAAGTAGAAAGAAAATGTTAAAGTTTTTACCTCATCATAAAACACAAAATATTCAAGATGTATTACTTCAAGGTTTTGAAGAAAAATCTACTGCATTTATTAACTGGGAAACGATTACTAAAAAAGGCAACAATGCTTTAAAAGATGCTGAAAGAAAAAATCTATATGAAAGAATACATGAAGCACATAACTCAGGATACAAATTTATTGTAATCGTTGATGAAGAACATTTAAATAAAACTGTTAAAGCTGAAAGTATTATTGAATATATGAATCCTAATTATATTATTAGAGTTAGTGCTACTACTAAAACAAATAAAGAAGCAGAATTTATTGCTATCGATGAATTAGAAGTTATAAATTCTGGTTTAATTACAAGAGCACTTTATATTAATGAAAATGTATCAAATGATACTGCTCTTTCCAATGAACATGAATATTTGCTTGACCTTGCAATAGAAAAAAGAAAAGCAATTAAAAATGAATATTTAAAATTAGGTGTTCAGGTAAATCCTTTAATTATTATTCAAGTACCAAGCAAATCTGATGATTTGATAAAAATGATAGAAAAAATTCTTGAAGAAAAAGGATATGACTATATAAAACAAAATCTTGCTATATGGCTTGCTGATAGAAAAGAAAATATAGATAATATTGAAGATAATGAATCAAATCAAGCAATACTTATTATGAAACAAGCAATATCTACTGGTTGGGATTGTCCACGTGCTAAAATACTTGTAAAACTTCGTGATAATATGAATGAAGATTTTGAAACTCAAACTATTGGTAGAATTAGAAGAATGCCACAAGGACATCACTATGATAATGTTTTACTTGATAATTGTTATTTATATACTTTTGATGAAAAATATGAACAATCTGTTAAACAAGAATTAGGTAATAACGCTTATGATACAAAAGTTATATTTTTAAAAAATGAATATAAAAACTTTACTTTAAAGAAATTAACTTTTGATAATAATTTTGATGGATTTGATGAAAGAGAAACTTTCAATATATTACATAAATTTTACATAGATAAATATAAACTAACTTCTAAAAAGAAAGATAATAAAACAATTTTAGAAGCTAATGGATATGTTTTTAAAGATACTATTGATAATTACATAGTTCAAGATAAAATTGTTAGGATTAATAGCAATGAACTAGAAAATGCTAATAGAATTAAAGTACAATCTACTGTAACTACAAATAAAAATGGTTTTGAATTAAGACATTCTATAAATGAAATAGCATCTAAAATTGGTATGCGTTATGATAGAACTAGATTAATGCTAGAAAGAATGTTTTGGAAACAAAAATTATTTACTAAAAAATTTGTAGATTTAACTTTAACTGAGTTTTATGCTTTTGTGATAAATAATGAAGATATATTAAAACATGATTTTCAAGAAGCAGTATCTCAAAAAGCAAGACAAATAAAAATGAAATTTGAAGAATTAAAAGAGATTGATTGGCATTTTCCAGAAATGGATTATATCAAATATGATCCTAAAATGAGAGATACTACTATTTATGAAAAATCAATATATTTAAATTATCCTAATAGCACAATAAAATCAAAATCTGAAAGAATGTTTGAATATTTTTGTGAAAATAACGAAAGTATTAAGTGGTTTTATAAAAATGGAGAAAAATCTAGTGACTATTTTTCCATAGTTTATGTAGATGCAGTAAATCATAAGTGGCACTTCTACCCTGATTTCATAGTTTGCGATAAAGATAATAAAATTTGGATTATTGAAACAAAAGGCGGAGAAAATGCTGAAGGTGAATCAAAAAATATTGATATAAAAGTAGAAAATAAGTTTGAAGCATTAAAAGAATATGCTAAAAAGTATAATGTAAATTGGGGATTTGTTAGAGATTACGATAAGAATGATTCATTATATTTATGTAATACAGAATATACAGAAGATATGGAAAATGATAATTGGATTTTATTGAAAAAAATATTTTAGATAAGAAAGGTTTTGATAATATGGCATTGAGAAATATCTTATACTTAGATATTGAGGCAATAAATGATTATATATCTCAAATAGACGGATATACTTACGATGAAGAAATAATTACTAGTAATAACGTAGATGATAAAGGAGGAAAAGCTGGTATAGGATTTGGAAAATTAACAGCAGAAGCAAATTTAGGAAAGCAAAATACTAATACTACTACAAAAAATGTTAGAATAACTGATTCTAGTAAATTAGATAAAGTAATAAAATATCTA
Organism: uncultured Clostridium sp.; assembly: GCA_902492105.1. Lineage (GTDB taxonomy): Bacteria > Bacillota > Clostridia > TANB77 > CAG-508 > CAG-273. The sequence continues at coordinate 16,504 of CABUKD010000001.1, read as the reverse complement.
AAAAATGAAGATGAATTAAAATATTATGAAGAAATTGATGAAAATATATGGCAAGATATTTATAGAGACGATTTTTTAGAATTATTAGTAACACCTAGATTTTCAAAAATAAAAGAAATATCTAATATGGCAAAAAACTTAAACAATTTAATTACTGCATTTCAACCTTATATGAGTGATGATATGATTGATAGTAAAACAAAAGAAGCACTATCTGGATTTGAAACAATTTCAAGAATAAATGATACTTCAATGGTATCTTGTGTATTTAATTTTGAAAATAAAAAATATCCTTTTATTGCAGAATTAAATACTACTTTTTTTAAAACTGATGAAGAAAATATTAAATCACAATGCTATCTTCTTTGTAAAGTACAAAAAAAAGTAGAAAAAGGAAAAAGCATTGAATTAGATGAAATATTTGATAATGTAAAAAAATTAAATTTAAATAGAGAACAAAAAAGAAAAATGCCTAAAGATTTATCTAATCCAAAAGAATTAAAAGACTCTATTAAAGGACCAGCTTTTGTTGTAACCCCAATAGCAATCTACAGATAAAAGGAGGTTAAAAATGCATACATGGTCAGAAAATCCAAAAAAAGATATTTTTCAGCATTTAGAAATGTTGTCATATTCTAAAAATTGTGAAAAATTATTATGTGGAAAAATAAAATCAAACAGAAAAATAATGAGTTCAAAAATTTCATCTATTGAAAGAAAAAAAGCAAAAGAAATATCTTTTTGCATTAAACAAGGAATTGAATTTTTTAAGAATTCAGAAAAAGCGGATATATCCATATCTCCGTTGCTTATTTATTACGGTATGCTTTCATTTTCAAAAGCCATAATAATTTCAAATTCATCAAGAGAGTTGTTTTTAGATGATATAAAATATCATGGACTTACAACCAGACCAATAAATGAAAAACAGAAAATACAAAAAAACAAAAAAAACAATTGGAATTTATTAAATGAATATGCAAATGTTAATGATGGTGTTTTTTTAGAACTTGCAAAAACTTTTAATATAACATTTGATAAAAAGGATACTATAAAATTTAAAGATACTATTTCTACTGTGCCGGAATTAAAAAATTTAATAGATAAAATAAAAATATTTGATTCTAATTGTATTTATTGTTATAGCGAATTAAAAATAGAAAATGAAAAAATCGCATTTGGAATTTATACAACAGACTCTAATAAATTAGAGAAAAAAAATCCCAAAATAAACACTAAATATACAAAACAACCAATGCATGGCAGTTCAACATTTACACAATATATTTCAAACGATAACTTGCCTCTTTCTAACTTTGAATTTTTCTATAACTATAATACTGTTATAGGGGGAAGATATTTTGTTTTTCCTGTAGACATTTATAATAATAACAAGAAAAAAAATATCTTATTACCACAGATATTAATAGATTATATTAACTTTTTCATATTAAGTGAGCAAGTAAGATACCATCAAGATAATTGGAATTTAATTTTAAATGGTAATAATGATGCAATTGTAAGTATAATAAAGATATATATTGAATGTGTAAAAAGGAGATTCCCAAACTTTGTACTAAATTATTTATTTAATGAATCTTTTTCCTATGGAACTCCTGCTTATTTGAATTAAATAATTGAATATAATTATAAAATGATATATAATATTTTTAGAAAGAGAACATAGTTCGTAACTTGTATGTTATTCGCTCCAACTAATTAAAACTCCCTAAAGGGAGTTTTTTTCATGAGATCTAAATTTTTTTATATAAAGAAAAACATAGAAAATTAAGATTAGAAAAGTTTTAAAAAATCAAATCTACAATATCCATATTGATTTTTTCAAGAGATAATGTATAATAAATAAAAAACGTAACAATTTTTATAAAATAATACTTAAGGAAGAAAAGATGCAAAACAAGAGATAAAGAGCCAAAGAGGAGAAATAATGGATATTCAAATTTTAAGAAAAAGATTAGAAAAAGCTCATACAAAATATGAGAAATTAGACATACTATCATTATTAGATATAGAAACTTTACACCAATTTTTACAAGAGTGTAAACAATTTTGTAGTACAATAGATATTCGTCCATATGAAATTGTACGTGAATTTAATGTTGAGCAACAAAAAGAATTTGTAGCAAATTTAGAACATTTTAATTTAACACTAAATGAGAAAATGGAAATCTTGGCAACGTTGAAAGAAGAGGTAAAGCGAGAAATTGATACTACTAATTTCCCAGAAGAATATAAAACAGCACTTAGTATTCCAACATCAGTATATACTGGGCGTGTTATTTTAAACTTAGAAAGAAATTTGGAAGATTATCGTGGACTAGATGCCATAATGAGAGTTAATCCAGAAAGATTTGATGAAGAACAAAGAAAAAATTTTTTACAATTATGTGATATTTGCCCTAATATGGAAGTAAGCAATGAAATAGCTTACGCGATACAATTTTTTTCTACTCCAAATGAATATAAAAAAGCAGAACAATGGATAAGCTCCCTTGTTAATAGCTTAGATCCTAGCTATTCTAAATTACAAAAAATGGCGATTATTGACCATGCTATTGGTAAAAAAATAAGCTATACTCCAGATTATGAGACAGAAGTGTTTAACCCAAAAGATGCTAGGGCATTATGGAAAATTATTACTTCTGGTTATGGTGTTTGTAATGGAATAGCAGCAGTAGAACAATATATTTTGCAAAGAATAGGTATTGAAAGTGAAATTGTGCAAAGTGAAAATCATGCATTTCTAAAAGTGAAAGATATAGAACTTCCAGATGAAAATGGAGAATTACAAAAAGGTGATACCATAATAGACCCAACATGGAATTTAACAAGCCATAGATTTGATGCTATACCAGATAATTTTTGTATTAGTTATGAACAAGCAAGAAAATTAGATATAGATGAAGACGGAAAAGATAGCAATAGTCACAAAAATGATTCTCAATTAAGCAATATAACTTTAAGCTTAAATGAACAAAATTTAAGAGCATTATTTACAAGTGTTGGGCTAGCAGATAAAGATGGGCAATTTCCTATTAAAGATTTAATAGAAAAATCAAAGATGCTACACGAACTTTATGCAAATGAACCAGAAACAGATATTCAAAAGCAATTTTTACTACTTTCTCAAGTTTGTCCAGAATTTGTTACATGCCCAAATTCTACTATGCGTGTTTTAAAAGATATCCTATTAAATGATAAGAACTTCAACTTTAACAAATGTGTTATTCATAGAGTGTACCATAAACAAGATGAGAAAAAAAGACCAGTTTTATATGTTTATCTTAATTCAAATGAATTAGGAAAAAAATTCTACTTTGCAGATAAAACAGCCGGACAATTTATAGAACTACCACAAGAAGAATTTACAAAACAATTTGAATGTTATAAAGAAGATTTGGAAAGAGCAAATGGATTTAGACCATGGGAATTAGAAGAGCAAGAAAAACAAGATGTGGATTTATCTAGAAGTTCCGTCGCTTCAGAAAAAAGTGAGAAGGGAGAAGAAAGATGAGTATTATAAAAAGAATTTTTTCCTGGTTTCAAAGTAAATTTGGACTAGAACCGGTAAAACAATTACAAGCCCAAAATCTACAAGTACTAAACTTGCAAAATCTAAAGTTACAAGAAACCAATATATCAGAAGTAAACTTACAAGAAGCTAAATTACAACAATCTGATTTTACCATAAACCAAAACAATAAAAAAATTTTTGAACAATCTCTAAAAATAACTAATATCCCAAAAAAAGTAAATAAAAAAATAGAAACTTTAATTTGCTATGGAGATGGGCTAGGTATCCAAAAAAAGCTAAGTTATTAATAAAAAAATTTTACTAAAAACAATTGTTATATAAAAACAACTAAAGTATAATAACAAAAAAGAAAATAAAAGAATAGTTTTTACGAAAAAGAGAAAAATAAGAACAAGGAGAGAAGAACATTGGAGAAAAAATCAAATGTATGGTTTCATCAATCAACAGAAGAAGTAGAAAAATACTTTGGGGTGGATGAAACAAAAGGATTATCCAAAGAGCAAGTAGAAAAAAATAGACAAACTTATGGAATTAATGAATTAGCTGCAAAAAAGAAAAAAAGCTTATTTGTCAAATTTTTAGAACAGTTCAAAGACTTTATGATTATTATTTTAATCATAGCAGCCATTATTTCAGGAATTGTAGGCTACTATAAAGGAGAAGGAATCACAGACTCTATTATTATTTTAATTGTTGTAATTGTAAATGCTATTATTGGAGTAGCACAAGAAAGCAAAGCTGAAAAATCATTAGAAGCACTCCAAAAATTAAGTTCTCATGTGGCAAAAGTAGTTCGTAATGGCAATGTAGAAGTAGTGCCATCCAAAGAATTAGTGCCAGGGGATATTGTCGTTTTAGATACTGGAGATTATGTGCCAGCAGATTTAAGATTGATAGAAGCGGTTAACTTAAAAGCACAAGAAGCTTCTTTAACAGGAGAATCTGTTCCAGTAGACAAAAATGTAGCAACCATAGAAGATGAAAAAGTAGAACTAGGGGACAGAACTAATATGGTATTTTCTTCTAGTTTAATTACCTATGGTAGAGGTAAAGGTATTGTAGTAGAAACAGGAATGAATACAGAAGTGGGTAAAATAGCAGGCATGATAAATGAAACAATAGATACTCAAACCCCATTACAACAAAAATTAAACAAATTAGGAAAAACATTAGGAATTGCTGCCATTTTAATCTGTATTGTTATTTTCGTAGTTGGTTTATTATATGGAAAAGATCCAATTGATATGTTTATGACAGCAGTTAGCTTAGCAGTAGCAGCTATTCCAGAAGGACTAGCAGCAGTATCTACCATTGTACTTGCAATTGGTGTACAAAGAATGGTAAAAAAACATGCAATTGTTAAAAAATTGCCAGCAGTAGAAACATTAGGAAGTACTACTGTTATTTGTTCTGATAAAACTGGAACACTAACACAAAATAAAATGACAGTAAAGAAAGTATTTTATAACAACCAATTAGTAGATATGGATAAAATAGATATTACTAATATTCCACAAGAACTACAAAGACTTGTTTATATTAGCATGTTTTGTAATGATACAAAAATTGCGGCAGATAAAACGTTAACAGGTGACCCAACAGAAACAGCTTTAATAGATATGGCATTCCACTTGAACTTTGAGCAGAACATATTAGAAGAGTATCCAAGAGTAAAAGAATATCCATTTGATTCTGAAAGAAAATTAATGACAACAGTTCACAAAGTAGAAGACCATTATGTGGTATATACCAAAGGTGGAGTAGATGAGTTATTACAAAGATGTAACAGCTATGTTGTAAATGGGGAAATAAAACAAGACCTAGAAAGTTATAAAAATGTAATAGCAACTCAAAATAACGAAATGGCACAAAATGCACTTCGTGTACTTGCTATGGGATATAAAGAATTAGATCATGAACCAACAGATGAAGAAATGCATACAATCGAACAAGGATTAACCTATGTGGGAATGGTTGGTATGATTGATCCACCAAGAATAGAAGTAAAAGATGCAGTAGCAAAATGTAAAAGAGCAGGAATTAAAACAGTAATGATTACAGGAGATCATAAAATTACTGCTATTGCTATTGCAAAAGCATTGGGGATTTTAGAAAATGATAATGAAGCAATCACTGGTAGTGAATTAGAGCAAATGTCTGACGAAGATTTAAAGAAAAATATTAGACAATATAGTGTTTATGCAAGAGTATCACCAGAACATAAAGTAAGAATTGTAAAAGCATGGCAAGCAAATGGAGAAATTGTAGCTATGACAGGAGATGGTGTTAATGATGCACCGGCACTTAAAACTTCTGATATCGGTTGTGCAATGGGAATTGTGGGAACTGATGTATCAAAAGAAGCAGCAGATGTTATTTTAACAGATGATAATTTTGCAACCATTGTTTCAGCAGTAGAAGAAGGTAGAAGAATTTATGACAATATTTTAAAAGCAATTCAATTTTTATTATCTAGCAATGTAGGGGAAATTATTGTATTATTTGTTGCTATATTAATTACTCCACTACTAAGCGAATGGTTTGGAATTAAAGATGTTAACTTAATTGTACCATTACTACCAATTCATATTTTATGGATTAATTTGGTAACAGACTCCTTGCCAGCACTAGCTTTAGCAGTCGATCCAGCAGAAAAAGATGTAATGGATAGAAAACCAAACAAAGCAAAACAAAGTGTTTTCACTAAAGGCATGACATGGAGAGTAATTTACCAAGGAATTATGATAGGAGCAATTACCTTAATTGCATTTATCATTGGACTTTCTACACCAACTGACCAATTACCAGTCGTAGAAGTAACCAATAGCCAAGGAATTGTAGAAACTCTTTCTGAAGAAGAAGTAAGAGTAGAAATAGGCCAAACAATGGCATTTACCGTACTTGCTTTATCACAACTAGTGCACGTATTTAATATTAGAAACAACAAAAAATCAATTTTCAAAACAGGAATTTTCAATAATAAACAATTAATTTTAGCAACCGTTGTATCTGCTGCTTTAATGATTATCATTTTATGTGTACCAGCATTAAGACACATTTTCAGCATACCAGTATTGCCAGCAATGAATATTATTGAAATTGTTATTTTAGTATTAATGCCTGTTGTAATTGTAGAAATATTTAAGTTGCTTAAAATTAATACAACGAAAGAGGAGTAAATAATAATTCAAACTTATGATGTTATATGGAATAGAAAGCGTAAATGAAAAGAAAAGCAAGAAAAAATGGATTTTAATTATTATAATTGCTATTTTAGTAATAGCAATTTCTATTTTTGGTGCTATTCAGTTAGTTAATTATTTAAACAATCAAAAAAATGTGGCACAAAAAGAGAAAGAACAAATAAATTCTCCTATTAATAATCAGCAAGAAAAACAGCAAGAAGAAAATACGAGCCAAACTGTAGGTAAACTAACTAAAGAACAAATACAAGCCATTAACCATATTTATAATTCAGATGAAAAAAGAGCATTTCTAACATTTGATGATGGACCATCTTCTTCTGTTACACCAAAAATTTTGGATACTCTAAAAGAGGAAAATGTAAAGGCTACCTTTTTTGTATTAGGAACTATGGTAAAATCGAATCCAGAAATATTAAAAAGGGAAGCAGAAGAAGGACACTATATAGCAAACCATGGATATTCTCATATTTATAAAAACATATATAAAAATGAAACTGCACCATTGGAAGAATACAAAAAAACAAATAAGTTAATACAAGATGCCTTAGAAAATCCAAATTATGAGTCCAATGTATTTCGTTTTCCAGGAGGTTCTGTAGGAGGCTATTACGATAAAATGAAGAAAAAAGCCAAAAAGGTTTTTACAGAAAATAATATTGCATACTTAGATTGGAATGCACTTACCTATGATGCTGATGGAGCAAGTACAAAAGAAGAAATTATGAAAAACTTAAAAAACACTTGTGGAAATCAAAATAGTGTAGTAATATTAATGCATGATGCACCAAACAAAGACTTAACAGCTAAAACTTTGCCAGACGTTATTAGCTATTTAAAAGAAAAGGGCTATACTTTTTATAATTTATATGATATTCTGTAAAAAATGAAACTAGAGAAATGTATAGAAGATTAAAAGCTAGAATATAATAAAAATTAAAGGAGAATCAATTCATGTATGATGTAATTGTAGTAGGAAGTGGACCCGCACGGAATATCTGCTGCTATTTATGCCAAAAGAAGAAAATTGTCTGTTTTGGTAATTTCAAAAGGAAATGGAGCGCTTGCTAAAACCGACAAAATAGAAAACTATTATGGATTTGCAAGAGCAATTTCAGGGCAAGAACTTTATGAAAATGGCTTGGCACAAGCTAAAAACTTGGAAATTGAATTACTAGAAGATGAAGTAGTTTCTGTTCAACTAGAAGAAAAATATGAAGTAGAAACTGTCAATTCCCACTATCAAGCAAAATCTGTAATATTAGCAACAGGAACCAATAGAATGGTGCCACCAATTAAAGGAATCAAAGAATTCGAAGGAAAAGGGGTAAGCTATTGTGCAGTATGTGACGCCTTTTTCTATGAAAATAAAGAAGTAGCAGTTTTAGGAAATGGTAACTATGCTATCCACGAAATGGAACAATTAAAGCCTGTAGCAAAAGAGGTTACTATTCTAACCAATGGAGAACCTATTGTAGAAAATAGAAACATAGGAAACATTAAAGTAGAAAACAAAAAAATTAGAGAATTTAGAGGAGATAGCAAAATACAAGAAGTAGAATTTGAAGATAATACCATAAAACCAGTTCAAGGAGTATTTGTAGCATTAGGAACTGCTTCTAGTAATGACTTAGCAAGAAAAATTGGAGCAAGAATAGAAAACAATCGAATTGTGGTAAATGAAAATATGGAAACAACAGTACCTGGACTATTTGCTTGTGGAGATTGCACAGGAGGATTATTACAAATTAGTAAAGCAGTTTATGAAGGTGCAGTAGCAGGGCTAGCAGTGTTGAAATCATAAAAAAATTTAAAAATAAATTAGAAAGGATGATGAAAAAATGGCAGTTATTACAGTAGATAATAACAATTTTGAAAAAGAGGTGTTACAATCCAATACACCAGTATTGATTGATTTTTGGGCAACATGGTGTGGACCATGTAGAATGATGGCACCAGTAGTAGAAGAATTAGCACAAACCATGGGAGAGGCAGTTAAAGTATGTAAAATAGACATAGACCAAAACCCAGAACTAGCAGAAAAATATGGAATAATGAGTATACCTACATTTATTGTAATAAAAAATGGCAGTGAAACTGCAAGAATAGTAGGTGTAACACCAAAAACCGAATTAGAAAAAATGGTTAAATAGAATTTTGAGATAAAAATATTTTACCTTATTGTAGAAAAAATTCTATAAAAAATACTTGCAATTAGAAAGTAGTTAGTATAAAATAAAAATGGTTTAACTAAAACCAATTCAAGCACTTTGAAAATTGAATATATTTTATGCTAAAGTATAGAACAAATACAGCTAAAGGTTCTTAAAGAAAATTTTTAAAGTGTTTGAATAAAGAAGAAGTAAATAGTACAGAAAAAATAGAAAGATAAATTTAAGAGAATATATAAAATGTGCTTTAAACAAACAATAATTATTAAGAGAAAATATAAATTAAGCATAAAGAAAAAGTAGACGATAAAAACAAATGAGAAAGGAGAAAAGAAAAAAATGCAAAGAAGAGAAAAAGCAGGCATAAAATATAGAAAAGACGAGATAGGTATTACTTTAATTGCTTTAGTAGTAACAATCGTAATTCTTTTAATTTTATCAGGAGTAACAATCAATATGTTACTAGGAGAAGATGGAATTATAAGAACAGCACAAGAAGCAAAAAACACATGGGAGGGTGCTATTGCTAATGAACAAGAAGAAATACAAAATTTAGTAAATGAATTAAATAGTATAATGAATGGTGGAACAGGAGATGGAGAAGATGGAAATATAGATCCAGAAACAGGCTGGGATTTAGATAAAGTAACAAAATTTCCATCAAAAGATGAACCATCAGTAAATGTACCTATACCAGACGGATTTACAGCATCAACAATAGAAGAAGAACAAAAAGTAGAAGAAGGATTTGTAATCAAACAAGATGGAACCAATAATGAATTTGTGTGGATACCAGTAAGTGCAGAAAGGCTAGCACAAATGTATACAGAAGAAACAGTAGCCTTATCAGGAGGAACAGGAGTAACCACAAATATATACAGTAAATCTAGTATTTACACCATGGGAAAGCCAGGAGATACAAGTAGCTATAGAGAGCCAGATTTGGTAGTTGGAAGTGGTACAAGCTATGATGCAGTTGAAAGCTATCAAACAATAGTAGGAGCAAGTGATACAGAAGATTTTGCACAAAAGATGGTAAATGAATATCAAGAAATCCATGATAGTATAGAAAAATATGGAGGCTTTTATATAGGAAGATATGAACTAACAGGAACCATAGGTAGCCCAACAGTAGTAAAAAGCGGAACAGTAATAACAGCACAATATTGGTATAATTTAAAAGCAGCATGCATGAAGCTAGTAGATAATACAGGAAAAGCAGAAAATGAAATCATAGCCAAAACAACAATGATATATGGAAACCAATGGGATGAAGTATGTAATTGGTTATCAGGAGCAGGATATGATATAGAAGATTCCACAAGGTGGGGAAATTATAGTGATAATACAGAAGAAGGAGCAGGATCAAAGAAAACAGCAGGATATAAAGAAAGTTGGCAAGCAAATAATATTTATGATTTTGCAGGAAATTGTGCGGAATGGACCCAAGAGGCCTTCAGCACCAACAATCGTGTTTTTCGTGGTGGCAATTACAACAATTCCGGCTCTGACGGTCCAGCTTCCTACCGCTCCACTCGCAGTCCGTCCTACGGCAGCGATTCCTACTTCTCCACCAGACCCACACTTTACATAATGTAACACTGAGTAGTGGATAAGTTAACATAATGCTTGACTAAAGGGTAAAAATTAGAACAAACGGATTGCGTGTACTCCCCATGTGGGAGTACCACGTAATCAATACTTTACTTGTTGGCATTTGCCCAAAGGCAAAATGCCACAAGAAAGTATTAACTTGCGTGGTATACCACTTGCGTGGTATATATTTTTTTGTCAAAAAATATATACAACACAAGGAAAGGAGAAAATCATGAAGTTTTTAAAAATTGTGGAAGAAATACAAAATAAGCCAGAAAATATTGACTATTTGGTATTAATACGTTGCGGAATTTTCTTTTATGGAGTAGGAAAAGATGCAGTATTACTACGAGAACAATTTGGATTAAATAATATATGTATTTCTAAAAATATATGTAAGTGTGCAATACCAGTTGCAAAAATTGATAAATTTATAAGAAAAATAATAGCAAAAAATATATCTGTAGCAATTTATGAATATTATCCCAAAAAAGAAAATAGAGAAAGGAGATATGAACTTTTAAAAAGAATTATATTATCACCAGTAGCAGAAAGTAGAAAATGTTTTAATTGTGCAAAATGTTCTTGGAATGTTAAACAAAATCATAACTTAATAGACGAAAAAATAGCAAAAATAAAAAATTTATAAAATATACAATGGTATAAAAAACAATGGAAGAACAAGGATTATTATTAATACCAAAAGTAGAAACATATATAGAATACATGCTAAATCTACTAATAAAATTACCAAGAACAGAAAAATTTAGTATAGGTAATGAATATAAGGTATCCATGTATGAAATGCTAAAAAATGTAATGTATATTGTAAAAATAGATGAAAGCAAAAGGCTATATTATATAGACAAAATAGATGTAGAGCTAAATTGCCAAAGGATATTCTTAAGACTGATGGTAAAAAATAGATGGATAGATGAGAAAAAATTTAATATAGCTATGTCATACATTTCTGAAATAGGAAAACTAGTAGGAGGACTTATTAAATATTATGGCAAGAAAAATAAAAAATGAATATGACAAAAAGCTGAATTATGAAAATCTAATGCAAGCCCATAAGTTAAGTAGAAAAGGTAAAGGCTATAGAAAAGAAATTATCTTATTTAACTTAAAACAAGAAGAATATATTATGTGGCTTTATGAACAATTAAAAACAGGAAGTTATAGGCATGGTGGATATACTACCTTTTATGTAACAGAACCAAAATTAAGAAGAATAGAAAAAAGCAGATATATAGATAGAATTGTACATAGATGGGTAGTAGATAATTTTTTAAAACAGTATTTCGAAAAAAGCTTTATATTTCATACCTATGCTTGCATTAAAAATAGAGGAATGCATAAAGCATGCATTGATGTACAAAACACAATGAAACATTGTAAAAGAATTTGGGATAATTATTATATTTTAAAAATGGATATTAGAAAATATTTTGATCATATTGATAAAGATATTTTGTTTCAAATATTAAAAAGAAAAATAACAGATAAAAAGCTATTATGGTTATTACAAGAAATTATTTATTCAAACTGCACAAAAGAAGAATTAGAAAACCAATTAGGTAAAAGAAAAGGTTTACCAATAGGAAATTATACATCTCAAACTTTTGCTAATATCTATTTAAATGAATTGGATCAATATATAAAGCATAGTTTGAAAGTGAAGTATTACTTTCGTTATCTCGATGATATGGTATTATTTGCAAAAACAAAAAAAGAAGCTAAAACATATTTAAAAAATATTAAGAAGTTCTTAAAATTCCATTTAGAACTAGAACTTAATGAAAAAACACAAATATTTAAAAGCAAACAAGGAGTGAATTTTTGTGGATATAAAATTAATGAATATAGGCTAAAAATACGAGATAAGGGAAAAAGAAAACTTAAGAAAAAAGTAAAAGAATTAAAATACAATATAAAAAGTGGAAAAATAAGTAGCAAAGAAGCTAAAAAGTATTTAGCAGGACATATGGGGTATATTCATTATGCCAATATCTATAATTTGACGAAAAAAATATTTTATATAGAGTAAAGTGATATAAATTTAGTATGAAACAATAGTAAAATTACAAATTAAAATAAAAAATACAAATTACAATAATAATAAAATTAAATAAAGAATTAGGGATAAATCAAAAGGCCAACAACACCAACAATCGTGTTAATCGTGGTGGCAATTACAACAATTCCGGCTCTAACAATCCAGCTTCCAACCGCAACAACAACAATCCGAACAACGACAACAATTCCAACATCTCCACCAGACCCACACTCTAATACAATTTCCAGATAATATATTTTACGGAATATATTCAGTGATAGTATTAGTATTAAAGAGATTTATTCCTTCCAAAAAATCATATTAATTGGCATTATATACAGTAATGATAAGGTACATGATGAAATTAATACAAAAATATGGTAAGTAGGTAAAAATGTATCAATAAAAGTAATATTAGTAAGTTATGAAATGTTTGGTTTTATATTATAAAAAGAAAATCGAGTATAGATTATGCTGAATGTATTACTTTTATGTTATTAAGAATGGGAGAAAAACTTATGAATATTGGATTTATAGGTGGAAATATAAAAAATGAAATAAAATTAGAATTTATTTATAATACAAAAGAAAAAAGCATTAGTAGAAAACATACATCTATTGTGAAACTTATTATAGAAAAGGATAATAACATTATTTATGCAAGAGCATATGATGATGTAGCAGACTATATTTATAGAAATTTAAAAAAATGGGATTTAGTTATGCTATATGGAAAAGTAAGAAGCAATTATTTTGAAATTTTTGGGACATTTTCTCATTTCTTTACTTAAGACATTATTACATTTCTTTCATGATTTTTGGTCAATTGTAAAAATAAATTCTATTTAGAAAAAGTAACTTCTAGTTACCGAGAAAAAGCTATTTAAAAGCAAAAAAAATGTAAAAATTTTTTAAATTTCTTGACTACTGCTCAAAAAAAGAGTATAATTCATTTTAAGTGATAAAGAAAAAGACAAAAATGAGACAAAGTAAAATCAAGGTTGTTAAAAGAGAAGATTAGTCATAGGCTGAAAGCTAGTCTAAATAAACGGATTTGAAAAACTACCTCATTGTTTCTAGCAAAAACTAGACGTATTTCTGCGTTAAAGAAGTAATTAAGTAAATTTAAGGGATGGAACCGTGTTATAAAAGCACTCCTAAAATATATGGAAAATATATTTTAGGAGTATTTTTATTGTTAAAGGGATACAATACATTTTAGTTGTTATGAAGTGTCCCAAGTGACCCCTTTAGGGGCCACTGAGAACCGTCCCCAGAAGAAGGAGGAAAACATGATAAAAGTAGAATTAAAAGATGGTTCTAAAATAGAGGTAAAAGAAGGTAGCTCTATTTTAGAAGTTGCAAAACAAATTAGTGAAGGGCTAGCTAGAAATGCTATGGCTGGCAAAGTAGATGGAGAAGTAAAAGACTTACGTACCGAGCTACAAAAAGATTGTAAGTTAGAGATTTTAACTTTTGATGATGAAGATGGTAAAAAAACATATTGGCATACTACTTCTCATATTATGGCACAGGCTATTAAAAGAATTTATGGAGATAGTGTAAAATTAACTATAGGTCCTTCTATTGCCAATGGTTTTTATTATGATTTTGATGTAGAAAAACCTTTTACAGAGGAAGAAATTGCTAAAATAGAAGAAGAGATGAAGAAGATTATTAAAGAAAATCTTGCAATTACTAGATATACTCTTCCAAGAAAAGAAGCTATTCAATTAATGAAAGATAGAAAAGAACCATACAAAGTAGAATTAATTGAAGAACTACCAGAAGGAGAAGAAATTAGTTTTTATGACCAAGGAGAGTTTAAAGAACTTTGTGCAGGTCCTCATATTATGAGTACTGGTGGTATTAAAGCATTTAAATTACTAAGTTCATCATCTTCTTATTGGAGAGGGGACGAAACAAAACAAACTCTTCAAAGAATCTATGGTATTTCTTTCCCTAAAGCAAGTATGTTAGAAGAATACTTAAATATGCTTGAAGAAGCAAAGAAAAGAGATCATAAAAAATTAGGAAAAGAATTAGAATTATTTATGCTATTACCAGAAGGGCCAGGTTTCCCATTCTTTTTACCAAAGGGAATGGTACTTCGTAATATTTTGGAAGATTTCTGGAGAAAAAAACATATTGCAAATGGATACCAAGAAATTAAAACTCCAATGATTTTAAATGAAGAATTATGGCACCGTTCAGGGCACTGGGATCATTACAAAGATAACATGTATACTACTAAAATAGATGAACAAGACTATGCTTTAAAACCAATGAACTGCCCAGGTGGAATGTTAGTTTATAAAAGTAAAATGCATTCTTATAAAGAATTTCCAATTCGTTTAGGAGAGCTTGGTTTAGTTCATAGACACGAAAAATCTGGTCAATTAAATGGGTTATTTAGAGTTAGATGTTTTACACAAGATGATGCTCATATTTTCTGTTTACCAGACCAAATTGAATCTGAAATTGTAAACTTAATGCATTTAATTAATGAAGTTTATAGCATTTTTGGATTTAGTTATACAGTAGAATTATCTACTAGACCAGAAGATTCTATGGGTTCTGATGAAGATTGGAACATGGCAGAAAATGCTTTAAAGAAAGCATTAGAAGACCAAGGCATGGAATATCAATTAAATGAAGGAGATGGAGCTTTCTATGGTCCTAAAATTGACTTCCATATTAAAGACTGCTTAGGAAGAGATTGGCAATGTGGAACCATCCAATTAGATTTCCAAATGCCAGAAAGATTTGACTTAACCTATATTGGTGAAGACGGAGAAAAACATAGACCAGTTATGCTTCATAGAGTAGTTTTTGGAAGTATAGAAAGATTTATTGGTATTTTAATAGAACATTATGCAGGTGCATTTCCAACTTGGATTGCACCAGTACAAGTAAAATTATTACCAATTGCAGATAGCCATAAACAATATGCAGAAAAACTAAAAGCAGAATTAGAAAAAAATGGTATTCGTGTAGAATTAGATGACAGACAAGAAAAAATAGGATACAAAATCCGTGAAGCACAACTTCAAAAAATTCCATACATGCTAATATTAGGAGATAAAGAAGTAGAAGCAAATGCAGTAGGAGTACGTTCTAGAAAAGATGGAGATATTGGTCAAATGCAATTACAAGACTTTATAGCAAAAGTGCAAAAAGAAGTAGAAAATTTTGAACAATAGGCCTATCTAAAATAGAATTTTGTGTTTAAAAGGTAAAGCAAGATTAGGTAAATTAGGATTTAAAATTAAAAAATAAAAATTAAAAACTAAAAAATAAGAAGAGGTTTTCTAAATTTTTTATTACTACTTTTTAAGTAGATAATAAAAACTAGAAAACCTCTTTCCTTAAGTTAAATTATTTAGCCTAAGTGCTAGGAGATATCGGTTAATAGTTGGTATCAATCAAAAAAATTTTACTATGCTTCGGGTACTAGATGTGCAATTCTTTCCAGAACCATAGCAATGGTTCCTTCCGGATCGCCACTCGGGTTTTCTTTGTCACCAAACTGATAAAGCAGGTAGTCTTCAGAAGAAAAATCAGCTCCCAGTCCCATAAAAATGGGATGAAGAGTAGCATATACTTCTTCCGAAACGGTAAATTTGAGGATATACTCCATAGGAGTATCAACCTCCGCCACAGAAACGATTCCGTGAGAAGCCAATGTTAAAGTAATCCGTTTTTCTTCCATACCTAATTATCTCCTTTACTTAAAATAAGTCGTATTAGACTATGTAAAGATTATACCACTTTTATGTTAAGTTAGTCAAGTGTAGGGAAAACTGTAAAAAATTGTAAAAGACGAATAAAAAGTATTGAAATATTGAATATAATATAGTATAATCCCAAATTTGACAGTTATGAAAGAGTAAAAGACTGATAACCTTTGATATTAAAA